>JAUWIR010000225.1 GCA_030605265.1 Pseudomonadota bacterium
CCACCAAATGCCCTGTTTCCGCTGCAGAAAGCCCAATTTCAACTGTTTCCCGATCTCGCATCTCACCAACTAAAATTACCTTAGGCGCTTGCCGAAGGGCTGCACGCAACCCGCTGGCGAATCGATCAAAATCAGTCCCAAGTTCTCTTTGATTAAAGGTTGCCTTTTTATGAGAATGAACAAATTCAACCGGATCTTCCAAAGTTATAATATGGACTGATTTATCTGTATTAATAATGTTCAGTAAAGCTGCCAATGAAGTTGACTTTCCAGAGCCTGTGGCCCCGGTAACCAATATTAATCCATTTTTTTCTTCAGCCATTTTATTAATTACTGAAGGTAGTTCCAACTCTTCCACTGTGGGGATCCTGGATTCTAATTTTCGCAGAATAATTGAATAAGAACTCCGTTGAGAAAAAATATTAACTCGGAATCTCGCTAATCCCTCCAGGGAATAGGAAAGATACAAGATCCTTCTTTTAGGAAAGTGTCAGTGAGCCTCCAATCTCCATTAATAAGCATCAAAGCAAGAGTTTCGGTCTGATACGCTGTTAATTTTGAGATAGGGGGATCGAAAGTCACCGGAATTAGTTCTCCCGAAGCTTCCACTTGAGGCGCCTTTCCTACTGTAAAGTTAAGGTCTGAAACTCCCTTATGAGATTGCAACATATTTGTCAGTATACGGTCTAAGGCTCTTTTATCCAATTTAATACTCCCCCTTCCTATTAATGCCTTTTGAAAGAAAATTATCCCTCCAAGTTATTTTAAAAATAGCTTTTAAACTAATGCATCCGGAGGATTTCGTAAGAAGGGAGCAAATTTTGCTTTTTGTACGCATTTCATATAAGCCTCTTCGGGGCTAATCATATGTTTTTGCAAAAGGCCCATGATCGAATCATCTAAAATTTGCATACCTAACTGTTTTCCTGTCTGCATTACTGAGGATAATTGTACGGTTTTCCCCTCTCTAATTAAATTTCCCACGGCATAAGAACAAATTAATATTTCCAGGGCGGCACAGCGGCCCTTTACATCAATTCTTTTAAATAAAGTCTGAGCAATTACCGCCTTTAAACTCTCAGACAGAGTAGTCCTGATCTGAGGCTGCTGATCAGCCGGGAATACATCGATAACTCTATCTACTGTTTTAGCGGCACTCTGAGTATGGAGGGTCCCAAAAACCAAATGCCCGGTAGCAGCTGCTTCTAAAGCTAAAGAAATCGTTTCCAAATCTCTCATCTCGCCGACTAATATGATATCCGGATCTTCTCGCAAAGCACTTCTTAAGGCAATATTAAATGATTGCGTATGAGTGCCCACTTCCCTATGATTTATTACACAGCCTTGACTTTGATGAACAAATTCTACGGGGTCCTCTATGGTAAGGATATGATCACGACGATTCCTGTTGGCATGATTGATGATAGCTGCCAAGGTGGTAGACTTACCACTTCCGGTAGGGCCGGTAACTAACACCAATCCTTTATTAAGCATAGCCAATTTTTTCACAACCGACGGCAACCCTAATTGCTCAGCCGTTAGAATTGTCGAGGGAATTTCTCTAAAAACAGCCCCAATTCCATTTTTCTGCATAAAAAAATTAGCTCGATACCGGGCCAATCCTGGGATTTCATAGGCAAAATCTAAATCCCCAGTCTCCTCGAAGGATTTAATTTTCTCTTCAGTGGTTATCTCATACAGCATAGATCGTAAAAGATCATTATCCATAATATCGTATTTGACTCTCTCCATATCACCGCGAATTCGCAAAATAGGTTGAGAGCCGGCAACTAAATGTAAATCCGAAGCTCCTTGCTCATGCATTAGTTTAAAGAATGCATCAATTTTGGCCATTTTCATCCTCCTTAATAAAGAGTCACTAACCTTTCTTCTTCCCTAATAGCCTTTTCGTCGATTTTTATAAAGCATTCAAATTTTTTTTTATTCAAATCAATCGCATTTTTGAAACGAAGATTCTTCATACCGAACCGATGAATATGGTATAGAAAGATGTGAAAATGAGAGGGAGAAATTTTTAAACCTTATAGGAAATAGCAACTCCCAAATATTACATTACTTTCCAAAGATTAATCAAACCAGAATTTCGACATATTTATAGCTGCTTGTGATAGGAGTTTATATTAATGGAATTAAATAAAGGTGATAGTTCATATCTTTCAACTACCCGCAGGATATTCATGAAAATTCTCATGGGAGGAATTTTTGGTGGATTGATCGGATGGTTTTTATATCCAATCTTTAGGTACCTTATTCCACCTAAAAATAGTAATCAAGATTCAGATATTATAAATATAAATACGGCTGAAGTGCCTGTTGGAAAATCAAAAATTGTTAATTATAAAGACACCCCAACTATTGTTATTCGTACTGATTATGGATTATTTGCTCTTACAGCCGTTTGCACGCATTTAGGATGTATCGTTCAATGGGATGAAAGCAATCAAGAGATTGTCTGTCCTTGCCATGCAGCCAAATATGATTTAAATGGTAATGTTAAATCCGGCCCTGCACCGAGACCACTCACTGTGGTAAAGGCAAGAATTGTTGATGACAAAATACTCGTTGGAGAAGCTTGATGATGAAACCGGAACTGAAAGGGAAAAAGAAACCAAACGAACCTGTAGGCCTCAGGGGGCTGCTAAGTTGGTTTACCTCTGAAGGTTTTCTGAATGATGTTTTGAAAAAAAGATTAGGTATCAGCGATAACTTAATTAATAAATTTAAAAATAATTTACAGCCAAAAAAAAAGATACATTTAGGCGCTTATATTAGCTGGATTTTGACTTTCCTATTTATTATAGAGTGTCTAACAGGCATGTTCCTGATGATGTATTATCACCCTACCATAGCAGAAGCCTTTGAAGATGTTCGCTATATTACCAATATTGTCCCCTATGGTTGGTTGATTAGGGGGATTCATTTTTGGGGTTCACATCTGATGATTCTTTTTGTTTTCTTTCATCTGCTGCAAACCTACCTGAAAGGTGCCTACAAACCGCCAAGAGAAATTACCTGGATATCCGGGATGGTTTTACTCCTGTTATCTCTAGGCTTTGGGCTTACAGGATATTTATTGCCCTGGAATCAAATCTCTTTCTGGGCTTCAACAGTTGTAACAGAAGTTCCCATGGCTTTTCCCTACATTGGCCACTACCTTAAACTCATTGCGCGGGGAGGAGAAAACGTCTCTCAAGTAACTCTCACTCGATTTTTTAGCATGCATGTAATGGCCTTGCCGGCCCTGACAACTTTTTTTATTGTGCTTCATCTTATACCCATTAGAAAATATCTTATTCCCAGAGACTTAATAACTCATTTCATAGCAATTTTACTTTGTTTTGCACTCCTTATTTCTTTGGCAACTCTTTCGCCGGCACCCATCCATGAAAAAGCAGATCCCTACCACACTCCAAACAAAGTAAAAGCTGAGTGGTACTTTTTAGCAGCGCAAGAGGTGCTTGAGTTAGCGCAACATTTAGACTTTCTTGGCGGTTGGGCACCAAAACTCATGGGAGTATTAATTCAGATTTTTGTTATACTTATTCTTTTCTTAATCCCTTTTCTTGATAAGAACCCTGCTCGAAACATAAAGAAACGACCATTTGCAGTCACCTTTATAAGTATAGGTTATTGTGCTTTTATCATTTTAACTCTTGTGGCAAAATTTAAGTGATCAGATGATATGACTAGATACCCGAAAATTAGAATATTATTATTAACTATTTTAATCTTATCCTTTGTTCTCTTACCTGGTAAGGCTAATTCAAGTGAAAAAAGTAAATCGAAAAGAAAAAAAAGATCCAGGAAGGGAAAGATCACCTGTATAATTTGTCATGAGCAATTAGGTAAAGAGAAAGCCCTCTGGGTAAAGCAATGGCAAGAAAGTATTCATGGGAAAAATAATGTCACATGTCCTGCCTGCCATGGCGGGGATCCAAGCTCCTTCAATAAACCTAAAATTAAGGGTACTGGTTATTTAGGAAAACCTTCTCGGACTGAAATCCCTGAATTTTGTGCTCGATGCCATTCAGATACAAGCTGGATGAGACAATATAACAAACGGACCGATCAGCTGTCTCAATATAAAACAAGCAAACATGGAATGAATCTATATCAAAAAAATGATACTAAAGTTGCCGTATGTACTGACTGCCACGGCAGGCATGATATCCCTGAAGTCAGTAATCCGGCTTCTTTAGCCAACCATAAAAATATCGCTGAAACCTGCTCTAAATGCCATGGTGATGCCGATTATATGCTTCCCTATAATATTCTCACGAATCAACTTACTGCTTATTATAATAGTTACCACGGAATGATTATGAAAAATAAAGTAGACGGGAAAAATCCTTCATTGGTCCCCTCTTGCCCTGATTGTCATAGCCCTCATGGGGCTAAACCCCCGGAAGTTGCCGAAATAGCCAATGTATGCGGTAATTGTCATATGCAAACCGAAAAATATTTTCATGACGGTGTGCATAAAGTTGCCTTAGATGAAGTGAATAAACCTCGATGTATTGATTGCCATAATTACCATGAAATTCGCTATCCGACAACTGATCTTTTTGTTGGAGAATCAATGTTCCATTGTGGGTTTTGCCATTTAACCAACTCAAAAGAATATCTAAGGGGCTTAAAAATAAAAGAAGCTATTGAAAATGCTGAACGTGAAATAGATAAAGTTGAAAAAATGGTTTTAACTCTCCAAGAAACTCCCGGACTTGATGTTATTGATTTAAAGGAAAATTTACAAAGGGCACGAAGAAATGTATTAGAAGCTGTTCCAAGGACCCACTCCTTGGTGGAAGAGGATGTAACAAAATATACCAATAAAGCTTTAGCCCTTACTAATGAGGTAGAACAAAAAGTGGAAGACATGAAAGAAGAATTTGTTACCAGGAAAAAAGGGCTTTTCGCTGCTTTAATGGTAATTTTTTTCCTTATCTGTTCTCTATTATACAAAAGATGGCTTTTGGAATTAAAAGAGGAAGAGATATAGAGCAATAATGCCCCTCCAATTCTTTTTTTCACAAATGGTAGATTTACTCAATTTTTTAAACTGATGCGCCAATTTTTGCAAAGGTTCCTTTTTTCCCTCTTCATTTGTATTTTCTATAATTTTCTCAATTTACACCATTGTTTGTCAGGCTAAGTTCATTCTCTTTTCTGTTTAATACCTTTGATTGCTTCAATTTGTACAGATGATCACTTCACTTCATGTCTATCTGATCATTTCTTCCTGCTATAATCTAAAATTAAGGGAACTTTTCATCGCCTTCCATTGTCTAAGTATCAAAAATATACATTGACCGGAGGAACAATTGGAGGATATTTCAAAAAATATTATAGATCGAGCCGGCAGGGGTGATGCGCAGGCTTTTGAGATGATGTATAAGGCCACCTCTGATTTTATATATACCATAGCTTTAAGAATAACGAATAATCATGATAATGCCGAGGATGTCACCCAAGAAGTATTTATTAAAGTTTATAAGAACCTTAAAAAATTCCGTTTCCATTCATCTTTGAAAACGTGGATATATAGAATTGCGCTAAACACGGCCATAAATGCCTGTAGAAAAGAATCAAAAAAAATTGAGCGTATGGGTGAAAATACTATTGATATGAATCAATATCCTGCTCAGGAAAAAAAAATAGACAAAAATAAAAAAGCTAATGAAAAGCGTATTGCCTCTCTATTAAAAATACTCAATCCTGATCAGCGGGCATGTATTGTATTAAGAGAAATTGAAGGTTTGAATTATAAGGAAATATCTGAGGTTTTAAAGGTAAATATAAATACAGTCCGCTCCAGGCTAAAAAGAGCAAGAGAGGCTCTTTTAGCCTATAACAAAGGGAAGGAAAGAGAAAATGAAATGTAAAAAGATACGAGAATTACTCTTAACCGATTATCCTGACGGCGAGTTAAAGGGAAGATTGAAAAATAATGTCGAAGAGCATTTAGGTGAGTGTCTTAAGTGCAGACAATTCGAACATACAATAAGAAAAAAAACCATCGAGCCGTTTAAAAAGGCAATAAGCATGAAGCCGAGGGGTTCGGTCTGGAATCGGATATGTGAAGCCACAGTTTTTGAAAAAAGACAACCATCAGAAAATATTCTTAATAAACTAAAGGATCTTTTACATCGCATTTGTTTAAGGCCAATGGCTGCATTTACACTGGCAACAGTAATAATAGGGGTGCTTATTTTGACGGTTACGGCCATAAAGTTACAACCAAAGAATCAAAAAGTTGCTATAGTACAACCAAAAGAGGGGATAGAATATCTAACTAATTTAATTGAAGAAGAGGAATATTTTTCAATTGACGAGAATGACGGATATAATACGGCCATTGAAGAATATTTCTTCTAAAAAGGAGGAGTATACAATGAAATTACACAGCAGAAAATATGTATGCCTATTTGTAGTAATAGGATTTTTAGTATCCCCGCTCTATGCGTATGCACAATCTCAAAATAGACATTTCAGAAGTGATAAAACATGGCAGGAAAATAAAGAAACGAAAAATAAAGAAAACCGAAGAGCAGAAATCTATAAACAACTTAATTTGAGTTCAGAACAAGCCGAGAAATTACAAGCTCTTCGAAATACCCATAGAGAAAGAGCAACTCAATTTCATACAAAAATCAAAGTCAAGAAGGAAGAGCTTAAAAAAGAGCTCCAAAAACATGAATTGAATATGGAAAGGATTGATCAGCTTCATTCTGAAGTAAAGACTATACTCGGGCAGAGAGAAGATGATCGGCTAAAAAAAATTTTAGACGTAAGACAGATATTAACCCCTGAACAATTAGAAAAATTTTTGGAGTTGGATGGTAATTTTCACCGTAAGGCCAAATCGAGAAAAAAAAATAGGAAAAAATGAAATGACAGAAACCAGTTGTTGATGTATTCTATCAAGAGAGTAAGTTGGCATGAAAAAAATGGGGAATCAGATTTATGAAAAGGGTAATTATCATCATTATTGGCTTGTCGTTGGTGGTTTTTATTAGCCTTCGCGTTTACCAAAACATATCGGGGAAAAAGGGAAAAGTCCCACGCCAAAGAGCAATGTCATACAATTTTATTTTTTCTCTCCTTATCTTTTTGAAATCATTGACTGATTTTTCCGCTTGACTTTTTTATTTTGCTATGAGAAAATAATGGTGCGCTACTGTTCCTAGGTGAAAAAAATTGGAAAGGTTTAAGAAATGACAAATA
>JAUWIR010000431.1 GCA_030605265.1 Pseudomonadota bacterium
CTTGGAGGGAAAAATGAGCCTATTAGTTGTTGGATCTGTTGCTTTAGATAACATTGAAACCCCCTTTGGTAAAACAACTGATGCACTGGGGGGATCAGCAATGTATTTTTCCTGTGCCGCCAGTTATTTTACGCAAGTTTCCATGGTTGCGGTAATTGGAGAGGATTTTCCTCGAGAACATATTGACCTTTTAGAAAAAAAAGGAATTGATACCTCCGGATTAAAAACAGCCCGGGGAAATACCTTCCGTTGGACAGGCAAATACAGCTTTGATCTTAACGAAGCTGTCACCCTGGATACAAAGCTCAATGTTTTTGAAAAGTTTCAGCCTACCTTGGATGAAAAACAAAAGAAAAAAAAATTTCTCTTTTTAGCTAATATTGATCCGGACCTTCAAAAATCAGTGCTTGATCAGATGCAACAACCTATGTTTATTGCTTCTGATACCATGAATTTTTGGATTGAAAGAAAAAATGATTCCCTAAAATCTCTTTTTAAAAATATTGACATTCTGGTTATCAATGAAGGGGAAGTAAGACAATTTGCCCAAGAATCCAATATTTTCAAAGCTGCTCGAAAAATCCTTGCCTCAGGGCCAAAATCCTTAATTGTCAAAAGAGGTGAATATGGTTCTTTAACTTTTCATAATCACTCAATATTTATTGCCCCTGCTTATCCTCTGGAAACAGTTTTCGATCCAACCGGGGCCGGAGACAGCTTTGCCGGGGGGTTTATGGGTTATTTATCGAAAACGGGATATCTTGATACTGAAAATATCAAACGAGCAGTTATTTTTGGCAGTGTTATGGCTTCTTTTGCTGTGGAAACCTTCAGCCTTGAACGTTTAGCCAATTTAGATGAAAGTCAAATTTATAAACGATACCAAGAGTTGAAAGATATTTCCTATTTTAAGGATTTTGACGATTAATGCAGGTAATCACTACTCATATTAATGCAGATTTTGATTCATTGGCCTCTATGACAGCGGCCAAAAAACTATATCCCGAGGCTTATCTTGTTTTTCCCGGATCTTTGGAAAATAATCTGCGACTTTTTTTAAAAAACCCTGAATTCCACATTCATTTCAAAAAAATTCGAGATATTGCTTTAGATAAAATTGAACTATTAGTAATAGTGGATACAAAGCTTGCCGACAGAATTGGAAACCTTGCCTCAATCTTAAATAACCCAAAACTCCAAATTCATCTTTATGATCATCATCCCAGGCAGGCCGAAGATATCCATGGGAAAATTGAGATCATAAAACCTTACGGATCAACTGCCACTATTTTTGCAGAAATATTTCAACAAAAAGCTATCCGGCTTTCTCCAAAGGAGGCCACACTTATGGCCTTGGGAATATATGAAAATACCGGATTTTTAACTTTCCCCTCTACTACACCACAAGATCTTCATGCAGTAGCCTATTTACTTTCTCAAGGGGCAAACCTTAATATCATTTCCGATACTATTAATAAAAATCTTACCACCGAACAAATATCTCTTCTGAATATTCTCCTTAAATCTTTAGAAAAAATTTCTATTAGCGGGCAGGAAATTATCATTGCCTCAGCTTCCGTGGAGGATTACATCGCAGATGTGGCTATTCTGGCCCATAAAATACGTGATATTGAAAATATCAACGTCCTCTTTGTTCTCATACAGATGAAAGACCGCATTCAGATGGTGGCCCGCAGCAGAATACCTGAGGTGAATGTGGGTGAAATTACCCACTCATTTAGTGGAGGAGGACACCACCACGCAGCCTCAGCTACTATTCGCGGAAAACCTCTAGACCAACTTAAGAAAGCGCTAATCGATCAATTGCATAATCAAATAACACCGGTAGTAACAGCCAAGGATATCATGAGTGCGCCAATAAAATCTATTTCAATGATTGTTACCATTTTTAATGGGAAAATCATCTTTAACAAGTATAATGTGAATACAATGCCTGTCCTGGATCAAAAGGATAACCTGGCAGGTCTTATCACACGCCGGATAATAGATAAAGCCATTCGCCACGGAATGGGAAAATCCTTGATAAAAGATTTTATGCAAAGCGATTTAATCACCATAGACGAAAATACCGGGATTGACAAAATCCGAGAATTCATGATTGAAAGCAATCAACGTTTCCTTCCGGTGATGCAAAAAAAACAGTTGATTGGCGCTATCACTAAAACAGATCTTTTGCGAGCTTTACATGACCATATGCAAAGATTTGTTCATGAAAGCCCTGAAGAATCAGAGATTCATGGGAAAAATGTATTTCGCCTGCTCAAAGAAAGACTGCCGGAAGATATTCTTTCCACCTTGCAACTATCAGGAAAAATTGCAGATGAAATGGGTGTCTCAGTTTATGCTATTGGCGGATTTGTCAGAGACTTACTATTACGAGTTGATAATTTAGATATTGATCTTGTTGTGGAGGGAAATGGTATCCTCTTTGCCGAATATTTTGCAAAAATAGCCAAAGCAAGGCTCAAAGCGCATCGACGATTTGGCACGGCTAAGGTAATTTTTCCTGATGGGTTTAAAATCGATATTGCTACCGCCAGGACTGAATATTACGAAAAACCCCTTGCCTTGCCGCTGGTAGAACTTAGTTCTCTAAAACATGATTTACATCGTCGGGATTTCACCATCAATACTCTGGCTATTCAATTAAACAAAAAAAAATTCGGTTATCTCATTGACTTTTTTGGAGGGAGAAGAGACCTTAAAGAAAAAAAAATAAGGGTTTTGCATAGCCTTAGCTTTATTGAGGACCCCACACGGGTATTTCGGGCAATTCGATTTGAACAGCGCTATGGATTCAAAATCGGAAAAAATACTCTCTTTCTTTTAAATAATATAATAAACATGGACTTATTATCAAAGCTCCAGGATTACAGATTATTTCTCGAATTGTATTTAATACTTAAAGAGGAAAACCCCATACAAGCAATCAATCGAATGAAAAAATTAAACCTTCTTAAGCTTATTCATCCAAATATTCAAAATAACGAAAAATTAATTGAAAATTTGAGAGAAATTAAAAAGGTTATTGATTGGTATCATCTTCTCTACTTGGAGGGCCCGATAAAAAACTGGTTTATTTACTTTATTGGCTTGACAGACCAACTTAATGAAAAAGAATATTCTGAATTATGCCAACGATTTAAAATTAATCAAAAATATCGATCCGAACTCCTCCAAATAAAAATAAAACATTCCCTTATTCTAAAAAAATTATCCTCTCTTCACAATCTAAAACCAAGCAACCTATACAATATCTTACACCCCTTCATTACAGAAACGCTCCTTTACTCAATGGCCAAAAGTCCCCAAGATGAAATCAAAAAAATAATTTCTCACTATTTAACCACTATCAAGGGAACTAAAATTCTGCTGACCGGAGAAGACCTCAAATCCATGGGTTATGCTCCCAGCCCATATTATAAAAAAATTTTGAGGGAACTTCTTGAGGCTAAATTAGACGGAAAAATTAAAACAAAAGAAGAGGAAAAGGACTATGTAAAAAAATATTTAGAAAAAAATGAAATCATTCATAAGATATAAATATATTTAACGTCTATATTACTATCCTCTAACTTTAAAATGGACACCTATGGAACAGATTGCCTTTTATATAAAACGTATTAGTATTTCAGCAATTCCCATCCTTTTGGCTATTATTCTACACGAAATAGCTCACGGGTGGATAGCTTACAAGCTTGGAGATCCCACAGCGAAATTCAGCAATCGATTAACCCTCAATCCCTTACCCCATATTGATCTTTTTGGGACTATTTTGCTCCCCATGATTTTGCTTATTACCAAAGCGGGTATTCTTTTTGGCTGGGCAAAACCGGTCCCTGTTAATCCCTATAACCTTAAAAACCCTAAAAAAGATATGATCTGGGTAGCGGCGGCAGGGCCATCCACTAATTTTCTTTTAGCCTTTTTCAGCGCCATATTACTGAAAATTCTCACTATGATCGATCCTCGTCTTTTTTCCCTATCCACTTCCCTTTCCGGTAAATTCAGCCTGGGCGGCTCTATATTACAACCAATTGCCTTGATGTGCGTTGTGAGTATTCAGATCAATGTTATTCTTGGACTATTTAATCTCATTCCTATCCCCCCTGCAGACGGCGGTAGAATTATGATTGGGATCCTTCCGACAAAACAAGCTAATGCTTATAGTAAAATAGAGTCTTTTGGTATGGTCCTTCTCTTGTTTATAATCATCATGGAGAGTAGAGCAGGGATCTTATCAAGAATGTTTTCCTATTTAACACATTTACTAATTTGGATTTAAATAATAGAAAAAATGATTAAGACAAGCCAAAATTCTCTAAAAAAATCTGACTGTGACCGGAACACTTCCTCTTTGGCTGGTAATTATACAGTTGTCCTGGATATCTTTGAGGGCCCTTTAGACGTTCTTATTCATCTAATAAAAAAAGAAAAAATTAATATCTATGAGGTTTCCATTTCCAAAATAACAGATCAATACCTCGCCTTTCTGCA
>JAUWIR010000479.1 GCA_030605265.1 Pseudomonadota bacterium
AACTCAACCTTGGTGTAACAAATTATTGTTCAGATGGCAAAGCCACTGAACTCTGACCTTGCCCTGAGGGCAAGGTTTTCACTGTTAGAATAAATAATCCTGGAAGATGATTATAAAAATCGTTATATGTTGTGGCGTAAGTTGTAGCGTCGGCAGCTAAGGCAAGCTTGGCTTTGACTTCAAATTCTGGTCTTTTTTCTTTAAAATACTCCCGAATTTTTTCTATTGAATTTGATAGTAGTAAGTCGTTCCAGTCTCCCTTTATTGGCAAAATTGCACCCGCATCAGGATATTCTTCTTTCCATTTTTTTAATGCTTTTATCCCTGCAGGGTCATTATCAAAAGCGAAGACAGGTTTTTTAAACTCTGATAAATCAATTTTCGAAGGATCTTGATTTGATGATAATATAGCTATTGACTGAAAGCCAAGTTCATTCAAAGAACAAGCAGTGATTATACCTTCTCCTACAAATGTCTCTTCGTTCTGCCCGTATTCTCTCCCAGGATGTTTCCAAGTTTTTCCAGAGGTACTACCCCTGTTATGTGTTTTTCCTTCTCCCCTTGGTGGGTTAATTAATCTACCGTTCCACGTATGCTCATCAATTTTAAACATAACCGCCCCGCGTCCCAGCTTGCGAACATTCGGCCAATATTCATATATAAGCCCCTCAAGGGAATTATTGAGCCCCCGGGCTTGAAGGTAAATCCTAGCTGGCTTATGCGGATCTTTTTTGTCTGGTGGATGTTCTTTTTCGATATCGCGAAAAATGTCTGGAAAAAGAGCGGATACTTTAGTTATCATTCCGCAATTATTTGTCCTGTGGCACTGAATCGTAAAAGGCCCATCAGCGTAAGCCCAACCTGAAGATTCAAGACATTCTGGACATTTAAGCTCTGAGATATATTTTCCGTTCACCCTGGTTTTGTCTGACCAGAACTCACTATTTTTAAGCCTAGATAGGATTTTTTCTACTATTATTTCGTGCATATGAATTCTTTTACAACTTCATGATTTTTATCAAAAATTGTTTTTCCAGTATCTTCAGCATCCCTAGAATTGTCTGTAAAATTAGTTTAATCCGGCCAATTTCTTTTTATTTTCTGGCCGTTCGGTATATTCTCGAATCAAGTCAATTGCTACTTTTCTTATTGTTGTCCCATTGGCATTAACCAAGACTTTAAAATTAGTATGTAATTTTTGTTGAATTGGAACACTTAATTGAGTATAGCCTTTACCATCATCCATTTTTTATTACCTCCTTTACTTTTGTTGTTGATTTTTAAAGCCTTTTAAGTTATAAAATACAAAGGGCTATTGTATATAGTTATCCTGTACAATACTCGATAGGGCTCTAATCAGTGATCCGTCTCGCAAACTGAAAAACTGATTAGGGCCTTTGCTTTATGAAAAAGATTATATACCGCATGCACAAACTATGTCAAATGTTATCTCTTTATTTACAACATGTTACCTCCACCTATTTAAAAACAGGTGGAATAAAATTAAGTTTATTCTTTATTTCCCCTTTTTGTTACTGCTTTATAGATTATCTTAGGGTCAACAGTATCTAATCCTTCCTCTTTAAAAATTTTATTCATCACCCATCCATATAACACCTGCCTATAGTTCTTTTTTGGGCCTCCTCCCAATAATTTCTGATAAAGTTTGTCTGGCTCTAAATATTCTGGTTTGATGAATTGCGGATTAGGAGATAAAAGAAATTTTTTTGCTCCATCTTTCCATCGTAAGATTTCCAAGCCTTTTTTTCTTTTTTCCGTGGCCATAGCTTTATAGGCTTCACCTTTCATGGCCTCGTCAAGCAATTCAACCTCATGCTCTGCTTTTTTTATCCAATACTTATGCTCTGGGGTTAACTGCTTTTTGGTGTATTTTTTTTCAAATTCATTTTGTAGGCATCGAGCCGTCGATGAATCGCTTATGTCGGATATGAGCTGAATCTTTTTAGCCTCATCGAATGGGATAGGAAGGAATGGAGTTTTCTGATAAAAGATATGTGGCATCAATTGATTTGCTTTTTCAGTCTCTCCAGAAAGGCAAGTACCGCCTTTAGTAAACCACTTAATAAGAAATGATTTCTCCTCATGAGATACATTCACACTTTTAAAACATTCATCTAGTGCGGCCTTAATTGCTTCTGTTCCTGATTCCACATAATAAGGCCCCTTTTCACCGATTGACTGGTGTATAATGTAAACTGTCGCCCATGCACAAAGGTTATAAATTTCCTTTTTTTGGCTGATATCTAATATAAGGCTTAATATTTCATTTCCCCATAAATCCAAAGAAGAGCATAACAGCTCATATTTTTCTGATGTAGATAAAGAGGAGAATTTTTGAACTACGGCCACTTCGCTTTTCATTATATACATAGTACAAAAAATAAATTTGCCTTCGGAAGAGAGCCCCTTTAATTTGCCCTGTATACCTTGTAATTCAAATCTTGTATCTTTAATTAATTCAGTAATTAGATTATTGCAATTCCCTTGAATTGACATTTCATTTAAAAGATATTTTTTCCATAAACAAGCTGCATTTTTACAGAAGACATCCATTCTATCAGGATTTTTTAATAGTTCTTTTTCTATTCCCCGGCATTCATTTATCAACCACTTCTTTACTTCACCTTCAGTCAATTTACATTCCTCCGGCATCCCTAGAAGAAATACCGCCCCCGGCCCGGAATGCGTAGGCTTTCGATATGGTAGCTAGTCACATCTAGGGGCGGTATTTATAAAATAAACGATTAATATTACCACATAAGTGAAGGAGTGATATTAACCCATTTTCAGAGCCCAAGGCTCCCGGCTCCCATCCTACCGGGTGCTTTTTCGACTCTGCAAAGCCTATAGGGGAATTTACCTTCTATCAACCCATACCTAGTTCTTTTTCATAATAGTCAAGAATCTGCTCTTCGGCTGAGGGAGGGAAATCCAGGGTAATTCTTAGTTCACGTGTTGTCCTTTGAATCATATCAAAGTGTGGGACTTCAAAAGTTTCCTTAATATTATTGAGCATTTTTATGAACGGGCCGATAGGATAAAGGCATTTATATATATCTAGTAATAGCCTTTTATCTATCTCGATGGTTGGATTAAAATCTTTAGTAGCCATATTGTCTCTCCCCTCTACATTTCCAAATTTTTTTGGCTTTGATCATACGCAGCAAGAGCTTCCTGGATTTCCGGGATATCAGAATGTTTTTTCAAATTAGCAATCATGTTTTTATTCATCCTCTGGTCAAAATCCTCTAATTGCTCAAGGTCTATTAAGCCTAATAATTGCTGCATAAATGAGCGTACAAGGTTATGCATTTTCATTAATTCAACTGCTTCTTTAGTATGGATCATTACGGTGTGACCATCGTTTAGCTTTTGCTGTAGATCTTTTGGTTTTGTGATATTCTCTGGCATTTTATTCCCCTCTCTCTATTTTTTTTGAAAAATTCCGGTAAACGTAAATTATTTTCCTGGCACAAGGTAAGTCTGGTAAAAATCCGGATAAGGCCTTCTTCTACCAGTCTGTGCACAGGCTGTAAAAAAAATCAAAAGAATAATAATAAAAATTTTTCTTGTTAATTTCATGGTTTTAATCCTCTTCTACGATAAAAACTTCCATCGGACTATCACCGCGCATTTCACAATCATTATCATCAAGCATTTGAGCCTTTAATTCTCCGGCTCTAATACAGGCGTCCTCATAATTCAGAAATCCATTACTTACCGTTTGTTTTCTTTGACCATTGACTGTCTGTCGAACAATTTTATAACTCATTTTTTATATCCCCAAACAAGAAATGTATTGATTACTGATATTATTCAAGTAAAGTCTTCGCCTGCCTGGCCGTGCACACGCAGCGAAAAGAAGCAAAAAAATAATAATGAAATATCTCCATTTGATGATCATAATTTAAGCCTCTTCCGGCTCTTCGCCGAACGTTTCTTGATAACTCAGGGTATGTTCCGGTAGCTTTTCATATAATGCTTTGGCATCTTCCAGTGTTAACGCCTCAATATG
>JAUWIR010000485.1 GCA_030605265.1 Pseudomonadota bacterium
GGTTTGATTTATGGAAAACCAGAAACGGTATTCAGTGGTATCCGGTTACTTTGAGAGGTTTTGGTGATCCCTTTAATATTGTGTGAAGGACCATGCAATCAAACCCCTATGGACTCTTCCTGGGGACCTGCAATCCTTTCTATGGGTGCCAGGTTTATTTAGCGGATGAGCGATTCACCCTTCCCCAGGATCTTAGGGTTGAGCCAAAAGGAGATGTCATTGAACTGCGCTGGGTTGTTCCTGAAGGGACGGTCCTTAGTAATATATATCGGTTACAACTATTCGGTGAGGGAATCAGGCTTGATAATCTTAAGAAAATTGCCGAGACATCAGAACAATATTATGTTGACGAGGATGTAGAGCCAGGAAAAACATATATTTATATGGTAAAATGTGAAAATGAAGCTGGAGAGCTGTCAGAACAATCAAATATAGCTTACTGCTATTTGTCAAAAGTATCTCGATCATTTAGGCCGGGGCTGCGGGAAAATTTATCTGACAGATATAGACAACTTATTGACAGATTTAAAAATTTTCGAGAAAATTAATTAAATATCTATCTTTATTCATGTCTCCTCAATAATGGGGAGACATGAATAAATTTAAGCTGTTAAGCTGATAAGCTGTTAAACTGCATAAAGAAAATGAAAATTCCTATACTTTAAATTTAGATCATTTTAATGAATCACCAAGGATGTAACCATGAATCTATATGAACTCTTAAGGCATTCGACAAAAGAACATCCGGAAAAACCAGCTATCATTGCTGACAAAAAAATCACTTATAAAGAATTAATCTATGAAGTGAGCATGATAGCTGAGGAACTACATAAATTTGGAATTGAAAAAAAAAACAGAGTAGGGATTATCCTATCTAATAGCCCGTTTTACATTGCTCTATCCTACGCCATCTGGGCAAATGGCGCCTGCGTAGTGCCAATTTCAACTGATCTGACTGAAAAAGAGGCCCTTGATATTATTCTTTCAACTAACTTAAAGGCTGTTATTTCCCATAAACAACTCCCTTATGCTCAAGTCAACAACTTGAAACCAGCGGATGGTCTTTTCCATGATTACTATTATTTTTATTCTCATGAGATCACTCCAAATCATGCTCACGATCATTTAAATATGGCTTTTTTGCGGTTTACTTCAGGGACCACAAGTGCCAGCAAAGGAGTAATATTGTGTCATGAGACAGTTCTTGAAAGGATTTCCGCTGCTAATAAGGTGCTAAAAATTAATACTAATGACAATATTATCTGGATGCTCTCTATGGCACATCATTTTACAGTATCCATAGTGCTTTATTTGACCAATGGCGCCACTATCACCCTCTGCAAAAATCATTTGGCCGGACAGGTCCTTGAAACAATAAATCGAGAAAAGGGAACAATCATTTATGCCACACCCTTTCATCTAAAACTCCTTTCAGAAAATCTTTCTTCTTTAAATTTAGCCTCAATCAGGTTAGTTATTTCAACTGCTATGTCCCTTTCAGCCAACATAGCCGAAAAATTCTATTCGCGCTTTTCTATCCCTATTACCCAAGCCTACGGCATAATTGAAATTGGCCTGCCTTGTATAAATCTTGATGCTCCCCCCGGGAAGATCAATTCCGTAGGCAAAGTCTTGCCTGACTATGAGATAAAACTCATTGACCCTAATAATCCACATGAAACAAATCCTAAAAAAGGAGAAATATTTGTCAGGGGACCGGGAATGATCGATGCCTACTATTCTCCCTTCAAACCCCGTAATTTAATCATGAAGGATGGTTGGTTTGCCACAGGGGACCTTGGACAGTTTGATGAGGAGGGGAATTTATCTATTATTGGAAGAAAAAAAGATCTCATTAATATAGCCGGCATGAAATTCTTTCCGCAAGAAATAGAAAGTATCATCAATAAACATGAATTAGTAAAGGAATCTATTTCTTATCCCCTTCGGCATGATAGTCTTGGGGAAATCATGCAGGCGAAAGTTATCTTGAAGGAAACCAGTGCCCACAATGAGGCAATTATAAGGGAGATTATGCAACTATGTAAAAATAATCTGGCGCCCTATAAAATACCAAGAAAGATAGAAATTGTTACCACTATTCCGAAAACCTTTAGTGGAAAACTTAAAAGACATTATCCCGCAATTGGAATGTAATGATTAAAATTTGAAATAATTATAAAAGGAGTCAATGGGTTTTGATGGATCGAGTAAAAATTGAACAAGAACTCGTAGAATTTTTCTCCACAAAAGAAACATTAGATCCAACCTCTTTAATCTCGGAAGATACTAATCTTATCGAAGCAGGCCTTGATTCAATGATCATGATAGAATTACTCCTTTTTATTGAGGAAAAATATGGGTTTTGGATTCCGGAAGCTTATTTGACTGAAGAAATATTTAAAAATATAAAAGCATTATCAACCTCTATTATTGAACTAAGTAATAATAAAAATATATAGATATAGATATAGCCCTAAAAGGAGGAAGGAGGAAAGCCTCTTTTATACCCTTAATAAAAGCCTACATTCTGTTGATTTAATTTCTCTTATTGATTTAATCTCCCTTTCATTAATTTTTTCAAGTAACTTTATTTAAAAATCTTGACAATTGTTTCATATTTAAGGTATAAATACGTAAATTATACTCATTTTGTAATCATTTTTTCTACCTTTTATCTTCTAATTTACGCAATAATTCTTTTAGGAATATTTTAGGTAAGAAGGAGGGCAATAGACTTATTAAAATAAAAACAATTTGGTTTCGCATTAAATGGGGAAGAGAGAAGTTAAAATCTGAAATATTTTTTGCCATATCTTCACAATGACATTTTTTACCAGTCCATAAATTAAGCTGATGAGCTGCATAAATAAAATGGAAATTCTTGATTTTCATTAATTTTTTATAAAAGGAGGAGATATTTATGTACAACTATAAAAACGCTACTCTTCATTTTATCAAGGCAGTTTTGAAACAACACCTCATTCTTTTTATTTTTCTATCCCTCTCTTTTGCACCATCAGTTTTTGGGGCAACCCCGCCCCCACAGCCGGAAGAGGGCCCAGGTGGGACTGATTACACTCATCAGGATGTTATCAGTAAAAGATATGGTTTTGGTCCCTCAGGATATTATATTTTTGAACCGGATAACCCTAAACCTGAAAGTGCTCCCTTAATTGTCTTTGTTCATGGGTATAGCGCTTATAAGCCACTTTACTATCAATCATGGATTAATCACTTAGTAAAAAGAGGCAATATTATTGTTTTCCCAAATTATCAGT
Source organism: Pseudomonadota bacterium (assembly GCA_030605265.1). Taxonomy (GTDB): domain Bacteria; phylum SZUA-182; class SZUA-182; order DTGQ01; family DTGQ01; genus JAUWIR01. The sequence goes on from JAUWIR010000485.1 coordinate 3,282, forward strand.
CTTTTTTCACCCGATCTTCGCACTTTATTCCTAACGCCATCTCTGCTATAACTGAAGCGATAGAAGAGCTGCAATCCGGTTCTCATGTGGAACCGGAACTTAATAATTTTGCCATTGTCGGTCATTCCTGTGGTGGAATATTGACTCCCAATATTGCCGCCTTAGCTGAAGAATCAGGGTTACCGACGCCAAGAGCAATCATGGCTGTAGAACCGGCCAGAAGCTCTCTTTTCCCTTTTGAAGATCTCTCAAAGATCCCTTCTGAAACTCTTTTACTCACCGTACTTGGGGATGCTGACCCTATTGCAGAGCCAAAAGATGCCAAAAAAATCTTCTATGACACTCCCCAGATCCCATTTGAGAATAAGGATTATATTGTTATGCCTTCAGATCACAATACAGTTTCTTCCCTCAGTGTAGATCATTATTCCCCTCTTTGTATACCCTTCATGGGCGGTATGTTTTTATCAAACTGGGGAGCAAATGCCATTGATTTTTGTCTTTGGAGATTGTTTGATGCTCTAACAGATGCAGCTTTTTATGATATAAATTGGGAATATGCCCTGGGAAATACCCCTGAGCAAAGGGATCGAGGAGCGTGGAGTGATGGTACTCCAGTAAAAGAGTTACTCGTTACTGACACCCCGTAAATTAAAGATATGCATGGAGAGCTGA
>JAUWIR010000451.1 GCA_030605265.1 Pseudomonadota bacterium
AGGGCTTTCCACTGTCCTGACCACTCAACTGGGGGAGCACCTTAATGCCTCAGGAAGAGTTCAGGTGGTAGAGCGTGCCCTGATGGAAAGGCTTTTAGAGGAATTAAACCTTGGCTCATCAGATTTAGCCGATCCTGAAACAGCCCTTAGACTGGGGCAGGTATTGGCTGCTAAACTAGTGGGCACAGGCTCTCTTTTTTATCTTCCCAACAGCACCATGATGAGCCTTCGCTTTATTGATACGGAAACCTCGGCCATTCCCATGGCAGTGAATAAGCAGATGCAGCAGCAAACCTCATTGGAAGAAGAGCTTTTTGCCCTGAACAGGGAAATCCTGAAAACAGTTATGGAAAAATATCCTCTCAGAGGCTACCTTGTCGAGGTAATGGAGAAGCAGGCCATGGTGAACCTTGGCGCAAGGCAGGGGGTGGTCTTGGGTTCAAGGTTTACTGTATTGGAAGAAGCCAAACCGATTTCCTATAGGGGCAAAATGCTTCAAAAAGCACCAAAACCTATAGCCTGGGTAGAGGTTACCAAAGTTGAACCAGATCTTTGTTATGTGAAAATTATCAATCAGCAAAGGCCTTTAAAGGCTGATGATAAAGTGCAGGAAATGGTTATTGAGGTAGTTATGGGAGAAACAGGAAATGAAGTTAAATAGGAAAGGGTCGCTTCCTTTTATCCTTTTAGTTGTTTTGGTATTTGCTGCTTGTGCCGCCACCACTTCCAATCAATCTTCCACTCTCCCAAAAAAGCTCACTGTGGCTGTCTGGGACATTGACAATTTTAGCCCCACATCTTCAGAGGACCAAACTTTGGGAGAGATCTTTTCATCTCAGATTATCGAAACCCTCCTTTTGAGGGGAGAGTATCAGGTAGTGGAAAGAGAGCGATTGCTCCTTGCTTTAGAGGAGCTTCAAATGAGCAGTACCTCTTTGGTGGATGAGGCCACCCGACTTCAATTGGGCAAACTCCTTGGGGCCCGGGTGATGATTTTAGGTGGTTTTATTATTATCGAGGACACCATGCGTTTTGATCTTCGACTGGTGGAAGTGGAAACAGGGAAAGTGTTAAAAGCAGTTCAAAAGACCTCTACACAAGGGGATTTAATGGAGAGAATCGAGACCGCCAAAGAAGCGGTTATTGCCTTACTTCTTCCTGATTAATTAGGGAGTTATTAAAGATGGGGTGAAAAAAGACGAACTATCATCGGCATGGAAGGTGCTGTGACTTGTTTATTTTTTTATTAACATTTATAGCATATTAATTCAATATATTATAATTTTATTAATAATCCATAATCCATAAAAAGGTTTTAGAGGGTGAATTGGAAAAAATCAAAGAAATGGCCGAGAATATCAGCCAAAAATGGCTGGAGATGGCAGTTCCTGAAGGAGATATATTCATCAAGGAAAAATTGTATCAATGAGTTGTGAAGAAAAAGCCTATTTTTTTCATTTTTGGTCATTGGTCCTAAGTTTCTATTTTTTTTATGCAAAAAGGCTATTTCAAGGTTTTTGGAATTATGCTCGTTTCCAGCCCAAAATCATGAATAATGAAAAAACTCACATTCCCCACACCATGATTTTTTTTCCTTGAAATTCTTCATCCCGCTTGAATATTTTTTCCTCCCAACTTTTACCTTTACTTCTATCAAAGATCACCAGATGCCCCTGATCAGTATTACTACATCGGTCCATATATTCCGTCGTCTGCTTAAGCCCTTCATTAATTGTTCCATCAAGTGATTTGTGGAGTATTTTTAACTCGATCACCACTTTTTGAACTCCCGCCTTATGGTGCCAGATGATGAGAAGGTCTGTTCTCATCCTGCCCAGCCCATATTCCCGCTCAATACAGCCTCCACTATTAACAATCCTCTGCAAGAATGCCTGCATCAATAATTGAGGGCCGGCTTCCTTATAATCAAATCGCTCAACCCAATGTTCTGAATGTTGTCGAAAGAATTCCTGAAAGGAAGAGATAAGCTTGTTCATATCAAGAAGACCGTTAGGTAATAAATACCAGAAAGATTTCTGGATAATGCCTGTCTGAATATTCCAAGACAGTTCTCTGGGGATAACTTCTTGGTAAATGCGGTTAGCCACAGAAATCTCCCCATTACGAGCTACCCTGATCAGTCCAAGGTCCGCCACATATTGGATATCATCCTGATGAAAATTCTGAACTTGCTCCACTCCTGCCAATATTGGCTCAATTACCCTTCTCACCCGATCTTCATCCAGCTTGTCCACTAGTTGGTCAATGTGTGTCTCCCTCCTCAATATAATATTTTCTTTAGCCTGCTCAATCATCTCCTTAAGTATCGGCTTGCTTCGCTCAAGCCCCTCTTGCATCTTAAAACAAACCTCATAGCCCAAGGCATTCACCAGCCAAGGTTGACCCTGTGTCATTTCCCACACTAGATCCACAACTCCACCAACAAATTTCTGACCTGTCTCATCAGTATGCTGCTTGTAAAGGGTATACACATCATCTTTGGAAAAATCTTCCAGCCGAAGGGATTCTGCTTTTATATTGAAGGCACTTCCGCCAGTAATGACCGCCTTATCTTTGGCCGAATGAATTCGATAATCTCGCACATCCCGAACTCCACATAATATTATACTTTGAGGGAACAGGCTGGGTCGCATATCATAACCGGCTCGCAACTGGCGTAACACGGAAATCAGTGTGTCTCCTACCAGGGAATCGATCTCATCTATTAAAAGGACTAAAGGGGCTTGACCCTCTTTAGCCCAAAGGGAAAGTAATTTCTTCAAGGCACCATATTCCCCACTTTTCTCTAGAACTTGCACCCAGTGAGATTCAGGGAAATCATCTTTCAAAAAAAATAATGCTCTCGAAGCGATTTCATCTAACAAGCTTCTCATACCTTGCCGTACGTCTTCTCTGGCAGCCTGAACAGGCTCCGCATTGGCATAAAGACATCGATATTTGCCTGTAGCATTCAAATGATTCATCAGCGCTAGAAGACAGGTAGTTTTGCCTGTTTGTCTTGGCGCATGTAAGACAAAGTATTTTTCCTGATCGATAAGGGATAATATTCCAGTAAGATCAAACCTTTCAAGTGGAGATAGGCAGTAATGTTTCTTACAATTAACCGGGCCGGCTGTATTAAAAAAACGCATTTTGCGTTACCTCCCTTAATATTAAATTACCAGTAAACAGTTAAATAATTTGTCAGTATAAATTGATACTGAGTACAATATACATTTTACCATAGTAAGGTCATGATAATAAATATTTTTCAACCTGTGCAATAAACTATTTTTAGACAGGATAAGTCGAGTAGACAAGATAATTTTTAATCCTGGCTATCGTTTACAATAACTCTTTGACTTTAAGCTTGATCTCAATTTTATTTTCTCCAAAATTAAGCAGACGAATAAGCCAATCCAGTGGCGTTCCCTTAATGGTTCTGTAAAGGAGCAGAAGAAGATTGCTTTCACCACCTATCGACATGGAATCCTTGATTTTTAAAGTATCAAGCACTCCTTTAGGAGTAAAATTAGCTGTCTTCAAGCCTTCCCGCAAAGCTTGAAGACTATCAGGATTGTCCTGTAAAAATTGTGATGTATCCATTTTTGAAAATTAAATTAATTGGCAGATTTTTAGCGTCAGCATATCTAAAAAATATTGTGTATCATTTTTATATGCATTTTTTTAATATTATGAAATATATCTGAAGAGCTTTTTGCCCTGAATAGGGAAATCCTGAAAACAGTTATGGAAAAATATCCTCTCAGAGGATACATTGTTCAGGTAATGGATAAGCAGGCCATGGTGAACCTTGGAGCAAAACAGGGTGTGGTCTTGGGTTCAAGGTTTACTGTATTAGAAGAAGTCGAACCAATTACGTATATGGGCGAAGTGCTCCAAAAGGCGCCAAAACCTATCGCTCAGGTGGAGGTTACCAAAGTTGAACCAGATCTTTGTTATGTGAAAATTATCAATCAGCAAAGGCCTTTAAAGGCTGATGATAAAGTGCAGGAAATGGTTATTGAGGTAGCTATGGGAGAAACAGGAAATGAAGTTAAATAGGAAAGGGTCGCTCCCTTTTATCTTTTTAGTTGTTTTGGTAACTGCTGCTTGTGCAGCCACCACTTCCAATCAATCCTTCATTCCCCCAAAAAAGGTTACTGTGGCTGGCTGGGACATTGACAATTTTAGCCCCACATCTTCAGAGAACCAAACTTTGGGAGAGATCTTTTCATCTCAGATTATCGAAACTCTCCTTTTACAT
>JAUWIR010000411.1 GCA_030605265.1 Pseudomonadota bacterium
GCCGCAAAGCTCGCCAAGAATATGAAGTGAAACCGGATAGGAAAAATAGTTATTGGTTCTCTTTGCGTCTTGGCGAGAGAACAAAAAAGTCGAATAATGATGCATGCATTTTACTGGTGTTTTGCTGCTGCTTCATACCGGCAAGTGATTATGATCGATTATGAGTAAAACCTTAAACGAACCCTGAATTTTTGAACACTAAACCTTTGAACTCTGAACTCTGAACTCTGAACTTTGAACTTTGAACTTTGAACTTTTGAACTTTTGAACCACTGAAAGGCAGAGAACATGGAAAAAGAAAAGCTTACCCATTTAGATGAACAAGGGCATATACGGATGGTGGATGTTAGTTCCAAACCACCGACTCTCAGGGAAGCAATAGCAAGGGGGACCATTTCCATGGAAGCGAAAACCCTAGAGGCAGTCCTTCATCATAAAGTGAAAAAAGGAAATGTTTTTGAAACAGCTAAAATTGCCGGTATCATGGCGGCTAAAAAGACCTTTCTGTTAATTCCCTTATGCCATCAGATACAATTAACAACAATTAACTTGGAATTTTCTGTTAATAGAGAAAAAAACTCCATTACCATTACATCAAGTGTTAAAACAATAGAGCGAACCGGGGTTGAAATGGAGGCCTTGTTGGCAGTTTCCGTAAGTGCTCTGACCATATATGATATGTGTAAGGCGATGGATAGGGGGATGAAAATTTCTGACATTATTCTGTTAAAAAAAAGTGGGGGGCAGAGTGGGACTTTTGTGCGAGAAGGAAAATAAGGAAAATAATAAAGTATATTTTATTGACTCTCATGCTCATTTGAGTATGAGGCAATTTGAAAATGATCGCCATGCAATAATTCAATCTGCAAGAAAAGCGGAAGTTGGGAAAATTTTAACTGTGGCCCTTGACCTTCAAGAAGCCAAGCAGGTACTTTTATTGTGTCAAAAAAATCAGGACCTTTTGGTTGCCGCTTTGGGCTTTCATCCTCATGATGCCCAAAAAGTTAGGGATGGTTTTTATAATGAAATGGCGGATATTTTAACCTCACATGCCGCTTTTGTTGCTCTGGGGGAAATAGGACTCGATTATTATCGGAATTTATCTCCTGCCGAAGTTCAAAAGAAAATCTTTAGAAAACAGCTTCAATTAGCCAAAGAGCTTAATCTGCCTGTTTTAATTCATTGCCGGGATGCTTATGAAGATACTCTAAAAATCATGAAAGAGGAAAAAATTGATCGGATAGGGGGAGTGATGCATTGTTTTTCAGGGGATGAAGCTTTTGCTAAAAACTGTCTGGATTTAAATTTCTATTTATCCTTTGCCGGGCCCCTTACCTACAGAAAAAATGAGCGCCTTAGAAAAGTCGTCGGCATTACCCCTTTTGACAGGCTATTAGCTGAAACGGATTGTCCGTTTCTTGCTCCTGAGCCTCATAGGGGAAAAAGAAATGAGCCCGCCTTGGTAGTGGGGATTTTTGAGGAGATTGCCAAAATAAAAGGGGTGGAGTTGGCTGAAGCAGCCGGGAAGATTATGAATAATTTTTCAAAAATTTTTTTCTTGGTGTAACAGAAAAAAATTGATTATTCTTCTCTAAAATTCAACCATAAAACCCAAAGAAATCCACAATCCTTTGGGGTCTAAATACCCGGTTCCCGGTTTTCCTTCGGGTAAATCCTCTTCTGCATAATCAGCATTAAAAAGCTGTAAATATTTGGCTTCAAGCACGAGATAACTATTGTTTACCCCATATTTGTGATCAAAGTTTACAGAACCTTCAGGGGACAGATTATCCAGGAGAAAACGCGCGCCTATTGTTCCGTGCCAACCGAGTTTTTTTAAATAAGTGGATTTATCTCCCTCTGCTTCTTTACAAGCGCCGGTATAGCCATAAACAAAATCTACTCCTCCTCCCAGGAAAGGAACGAAAGATTGGTTTTGGCTATATCTATAAATATTGGTTAGCGAGATCCCTACGGGGATTAAATACGCATCCCACTCATACTGGGTAGAATGAAGATAATCCACACTAAAGCCTAATTCAATATTTTTTAAAATTTCTTCACTGACCTTTATTCCGCCAAAAGCTGAAAAACTGCGTCCAAAAGCATCTTGCCACTTTTCGCGATCCAATGGGCGATAAATTCCCCCCTTAAGTTCTAAGGAAATCCCTTTTCTTAAGGAAGCGGCTTTCGCCATAGGTGGGGGCATTAAGAAAAAAAGAACAAGTACAAAGAGGGCAACTACCTTCTTATCCATGATATCTCCTTACTATGTAAAAAAATCCAATTGCTATACCTAATAGTACAAAAAATAATCCTAAATAAAAGATATTGATCATGTTTATTGATTGTTGAAAACTATCGGCAAAACATCCATTGGTAGTGGGAAAAAGGAACCTATTATTCGGGTCCATACTTTTTTCTTCCGCCTCAGAGGTTACTTTATATCTGTATAATCCTTGTCGAGTCCCAAACCAGGTGGCACGGTCATGGATAATAATAGTATTTACATAATTACATTCCAAGCCACTATTTTGAAAATTATACAACTCCCAATTTGATCCGTCAAAAAAGCTGGCCCCTCCTTCGTATTCATCTTCATAAGGCCAAGTACCTACCCAGAGATGAGCATCATTTCCATAGAGAGCGGTTATTGAGATACTTCCCAGCCAGTCTCCGACTTGATTTATATGTTTAACCCATTGCTCTTTTTGTAAATCAAATCGATACAATCCGCCCTTGGCCATATCCTCTTCCTCAATGGAAGATACCGGAGACAATCCTCCTGCCCATAAGGTTTTATTTTCTGTTATATGAAGTTTCGTAAAAGAATCGATTTGTAAAATATCAGAATCACCAGCGCTGAAATGTTTCCACTCCTTCTTATCGGGAGTAAATTTTAGTAAACCATGGGGGGTTATTGGCGCCGGTTCATCATCGTCTTCTGCTTCATCTTCTTCTTGCGAATAAGTATGAATCCATAAATTTCCTTCATCATCAGTTATAAATGGGCCGATTTTATTGCCCTTTAGCCCTCCGCCTGTGTGAGAATAAGTATTTTCAACAGTATATTTAATCCAAGCATTAGAGGGGGCAGCGATATTATACTGGATGAGCCCGGCGGTCTTGGGAACTTCCGATTCTTCATTAAGCAAAGAATGAATCCAGAGTCTTTGATTACTCTGATCGATAGCTAAAGAGAATACTTCATTGTCTTTTAAAGTTCCCTCTGTTTCAACTTCATTAAAAAATTCCCAGTCGGAGCCGTTATAACTGAACAGCCCCTCAGGAGTCCCGATATAGAGAAGGTTTTCCTTTGTATACACCGCCATGGTATTTATTCGAGTGTTTGCGTCTATAAATTCATTCCTGGTAACAGCCCACTCCTCTCCATCGAAACAACCCAGCCCTTTTATAGTGCCTGCCCATAAATTATCTTTATAGGAAGCCAAAGATAAAACATAATCATTCGGTAACCCATCTTTTGTCGTATAACTCGTCCAATCGTCAGTAGGGGGGTCAAACACAGTGAATTGCTGTCTTAAGGCGGGTTTGCCTACAGCTCTGCCATCACTTTTAGCTTTAAAGTAAAATTTAAAATAATAGGTCCCCTTCTCAGTACCCGTATATTGATAAGAATATAATTTTGTATCCTCAGTGTCCATGTTGGGATCAGAATAGAAATTGAGATCTTCTTTTATTTCATACTCATTATCATCATCATTGTCAAGGTCCATCCAGATTTGAGAAACATTCGGGTCGTTCTCATGTTGATAGATCACATAAAAAGAGAATTGAGTGTTCACTTTACCTGACTGAGGGAATACTCCGGAATCGAGAAATTCCCTGGCCCCTATGGATTGACCGGCAAAGTATATTCGTGGGGCAATTATGTTGATTTGTCCGAATAAATTGGGGCTTCCGATGGCCGCTGCACCATCTTGATCTTTAAAATAAAAGCGATAAGTAATAATTCCATCCCCTTCATAACCATCATCAAGATTGATCGGCAAGGTAATTTTATATTTTTTTCCATCTTTAGGAGTATAGTCATCAGAGTCAGTACTAGTTTCGGGTTCAAGGTCATATTTTTCATTTGCTTCGTATTTCCCATTACCATTTATATCTATCCATACCTGATGAACCGAGGGCTTTGCTTCTCCGAAATAATCAATTTCAAAAGAAAAGTCTTGTCCATTTCCCCCTGAAGGATTATCCACTCCCCCTGAAGGATTATCCACTCCATAACTAAAGGTTTCATCTTCTGTCCAATTTATAAAAGATTTTATGGGAACGCTTAAAATATCATGTTCATAGGGATGGGGGTTTAAAGGCGCTGGTGTCTGCATCATCCAGGAAACCTTAACATCGCCTCCATAACCTGAAATTGTCGGAAAATATACATCCAGTCTCCCGGAACATATTTCCAAACCATTTGATTCATGCTTTGGGATTGCAAGTGTCTCCTCGTAAATCCGCTTGCACTTGATGCCGCCGCCAATTTCTTCATTTGATTTTTCAAAAGGCACAGTATACCATGCCACCAGATAATTTTCATTTTCTTTATCCCAATAAATTTGTGGCTTTCTGTGGTCTCCTTCAGCTGTGCATATTTCAATAGGATCATCAAATTTGTTGGTGGTAGCATCGTAGTTAACTCCCCAGATATGACGGTTATCATTATTTTCATCAATTTGTTCCCATACGATGAAAAAATTATTCC
>JAUWIR010000625.1 GCA_030605265.1 Pseudomonadota bacterium
CCGTTCACCAGCAACTTCAGTTACGTGGACTTCCTCCGGATAATCAACCAGTGCTTTTGTAATATCTATGATTAATTCCTTCATTCCCATTTTCCTCCCTCCATATTAAATTCAGATCACATGATCTGAATTTATAATCATTTATTATAGTTTTTTTTGATCAACGCAGCCTTAATATATCTTAAATTAAAAATTTTTTTCATTCTTATCAATTTTCTTGGTGAGGTTCAAACCTGCGCTCTGCAAGCATTTCTTTTGTCCGCCGATGATTAAAATTAAGGCATATTTCCCTCTGCATTATTACCTTCTTCTCCTTTTTTATCCTGTGAAACAATTATTGCGGATAACACTAATTGTTTCCTTCACCTTATTTTTACGAACAGTAAATGATGGACCAATACGACATATCAAGGATGACGGCTATTCTTATATTTCGCTCATCAGTCATTGGTATATCCTCCCTTGAATATGAGCAAGTTTAGACTAAAAAAACTGAATATTCAAGTAATTAAAACTTAGATAGATATTTTATCAGGTTTAGGAAAAATTTAAAAGATGGATAAAGAATCATAACTCCATATATTCATTTCTGTCAGTGAATGGATATATCCCTTGCCATTAATGCAATTATTAAGTATTATTTGGTTGATAACCAACTTTTCTCCATAGAGGCAAGCTCTTACTAAAAAGCTAAATTTTAATTAAAATCTATTTCAAAATGATATCTTAAAACAGAAAACCTGGAAAATCGATAGGCCTAATGCAGGAAAAAAGATAACCAAAAACATATCGAATTTATTCAGGGGTAAAGGAGGGTAAAAGATGATATTCGATAAAGCGAATATATTGGTGGTGGATGATGATCAAGATCTCAGTGAATTCATAGTGGAATTTTTGGTGAAGGAAGGATACAAGGTATCGGCTGTTAGCAATATCAATGATTCTCTCTTTAAGCTAAAAAACGACATCTTTGATATTGTTTTATTAGACCTTAAGCTGCCTGATATAGGCGGCGCCAAGGGAATCACTGAAATTAAGGAGGTTTCTCCCCATTCCAAGGTAATTATTCTAACAGGATATCCATCTGTAGAATCGGCAATATCCACCATGAAAGACGGGGCCATTGATTACCTGAAAAAACCTTTTAAAAATGAAGAACTGCTCAATATCATTCAAAACAACATTGACCTGGAGCTTAAAGACAATATTTTGATTGAACTGGGACAAAAAATTAAGGCTGTCCGAAAGGGAAAAGGCATCAAGATCAACCAGCTAAGCGTCCGATCCGGCATGACTGATAGTTCAATCTCTATGATTGAAAATGGAAAAATATCCCCTTCCATAACCACAGTCCACAAAATAGCAATGGCCCTGGGTGTGCATCCTGCTGAATTTTTTGAAATTGAAAAACACAAAAAATGGATTGTTAGCCGAAAACAAGAAAGAGAGAGACTTCAATTTCATGATTCCGACAAGGCCCTGGAATATTTAATTAAAGCCGGAAGAGATTCTCAGAATGAAATATTTATCTCACATCTTGGCCCGGCCCAAAAATCCTTTGATGAACCCATTACGCACACAGGCCATAAATTGGGCTATGTTCTTACAGGATCAATCGAACTGGAATTGGGAGAAGAAAAAATCCGGCTTAATGAAGGAGACAGTGTTTTCTTTGAGGCGATTATTCCGCATTTATGGAAAAGTATAGAAAATCGAGAATCCGGCACATTGTGGGTGGTTACTTTTTAATAATAATAAAAATCCGTTTCTCTTTTTTTGGCTTTTCGTCTCTCTTTTCTTCAATCTCTTGGGCAAAAAGATCGCGTTTTAGAGGGCACAGGGAGGGATATTTTCGTCTGCATATTGGCACTCAAATTGGCCTTTAAGTTTTCATCCTTTGTGCCCTTTGCTATTTTGTGCCTTTAGTTAACTTAGGGCCGTCAAGCACCCGGCCCAACCGACTGCCACACCAGTTTTGGGAACATACTGACAAAACCTGGCAGTGCAATTGGAGGCGGCGAAAATTGCCTCATTGACCTCCATACCTACCTTGCGTTTATCAATATCAAAAGCTGCCACAACCTCTATATCCACCTTACTTCTGTGCTTTTTCGATGAATGTATTCTTGGCAGGGAGAACGCCATTGTTCCGTTTGATGTCATTTAGAACCAGGTTGGCAATCATTTCTCGGTTTGTGGCAGTATCACGAGGCCGGACGCACCAATGGAAACCCGATCCGATCTTTTCCCTGATCCACTCCTCAAATTTTTCCCAAGTGCCATCCAAATATTTACTATATAACAGGTTCAGTGCATGGTAATGGATAGCGAACTTGTTGTCAATCTTTTGTGCTGCATCCAAAATTAAAGTTGAAATTATGGTATATTTTTGATAAATATTGAATACAGAAAAAAAACAACTATTTTCGGAGAAAAACATGAGAACAAAACAAATAATTACTTATATTGCACTTCCAACAGCTCTTTTAATTTCTTTAATTTCTTTAATTTCTTTAATTTCTTTAATTTCTTTTTTTTCTTTTTTTTCTTTTTCTTGTTTTGCTTCCACTCCCTTTATTCCCAATGCAGACTTTACACTGGATAACGATCATAATAATTTGCCTGATCATTGGTCTTATGAGGAAGTCTCCTTCCCCGGGATAAAAAAAAGTCATCTTGGATGGGAGCAATTCCCCAACTCCTCATCAAAGGCGATTTGGATCATAGGAGGAA
>JAUWIR010000072.1 GCA_030605265.1 Pseudomonadota bacterium
CTAATTTCCTTAATTAGTACGGCAAGTTTTATTGTCTTAAAAGTGAATAAAAAACGAATAAAAGTAGAGGAAGAAATCAAATTTCTCGAAAAAAAATTAGAGATGGAGGATCAAATTTGTAGGTCGGAAGAGCGCTTACGAGCAATATTGAACTCCATTGCCAGTGATCGAATATCTATTATTGATAGAAATTTAAAAATTTTATGGGCGAATCGAGTTGCTTTTCAAAATTATGGAAATATTGTTGGTAAAAAATGCTATCAAGCATATAAAGGGATAGACGCACCCTGTCAAAGCTGCCCTGTGCAAAAAACTTTTCTTGATGGAAAGATTCACTCTGCTGAAGAACTTGCTATGGTGGATAAGGATGGAAGAAGTATTTTATATTTAACAAGCTCATCGCCAATTCGCGGAAAGCAAGATAATATTGTATCGGTAGTTGAGACGTCAAAAGACATTACTGAAAGAATGCGCTTGCTGGAAGAGATAAAAGGTAATCGAGATCTTCTTGACGCCATATTAAGTAATATTAATGATGGTATTCGAGTAATAGATACAAAATATAATATACTTTTTATGAATCAAATTTTAATTGATCTTTTTGGAAATCAAATTAATCAAAAATGTTATCGAATATTTATGGGAAAGAAAAGCCCTTGTAATCCTTGTGCTTTAGAAAAGATATTAAATGAAAATATTCCATCGATAAATTTTTTACAAAAAAATATAAAGAAACAGTTAGTTGAAATATCTGCAACTGCCCTTGGAATAAAAAGTGGAGGACGCTCAATTATTGAAGTGGTGCGTGATATTACAGAAAGAAAACGGCTTGAGACACAACTTATGGAATCAGAACAAAGAAGGATTAGGGAACTTAAAGAGCGATATCGATTTGGCAATATTATTGGAAAAAGTCAAAAAATTCAAGAAATTTATGAATTAATTCAGGTCGTCTCTCAAAATAGGACAACCGTTTTGTTATTAGGAGAGAGTGGCACAGGGAAGGAATTAATTGCTCGAGCCATTCATTACAACAGTCCACAGCATGATCAGCCCTTTGTTGAGGTATGCTGTTCAGTTTTATCAGAAAATCTATTGGAAAGTGAATTATTTGGACATGTAAAGGGTGCTTTCACTGGCGCCATAAGAGATAAAATAGGCAGATTCGAAATGGCCAATAATGGAAGTGTTTTTCTTGATGAGGTAGGTGATATAAGTTTAAGTGTGCAAGTAAAACTACTTCGGGTAATTCAGGAACGAGAATTTACACCTGTTGGAGGGGATTCGGTAAGGAAGGTTAATGTAAGAATAATAGCGGCAACAAATAAAGATTTAAAAAAAGCCGTTGAAAATAAAGAATTCCGAGAAGATTTGTACTATCGACTTAATGTTATTCCAATTATTATTCCCCCTCTTAGAGAAAGAATTGAAGATTTACCATTATTAGTGAATCATTTTATTGAAAAATTTAGAAAAAAAATTAGGAAGGAGATCCAATCCATCAGTAGCAGCGCAATGAAACAGTTTTTTAATTATTCATGGCCTGGAAATATCCGGGAATTAGAAAATGCTATTGAACACGGATTTGTTAAATGTGATACTTCTATTATTCAACCGGAAGATTTGCCAAAAGAAGTTTGCAAAGGGCACAATAAAGAATTAGAAAAATCTTTTACACAACAAGATTTAAATATTAGAGAATTAAAAAAGGAAATTTTAATAAAGGTTTTAGATGAAACTGCTTGGGACCCAGTGGAAAGTGCAAAAAAATTAAAAATCAGTAGGGCCACTTTTTATCGATGGTTAAAGAAGTACGGTATAAAGAAAAAACAAGTCTCATAATTGCGATTTATTTTATACCGCTACATTACGGAACGAATGATCGAAACATGGAGAATTTACTGACTAAATGGAGTAATTCAATCGTTTATGGTCGCACAATGATACAAATAGGTATCCATAACAAAATTAACTTTCGTCCATAAAAGGAATTATTTATTAGTTATATAATTATAATTTATGTATTAATTTAAAAATCAATATGGCATTAGACTTGCTAATATATATAATGAAATTAGAAACAAGAAAAGATTATGGTATATCAGGGGATACTTTCTCTAGGATGTATGCTTGGGGCTATCGAATTTGCATTGCTGGGGAGCAATTGATAGCCCCATTTTTTTTCTCCATTTGCATTTCATCTCAAGAAAGGCTAAAACACTCTTCCAAATTAATCATTTCCAATCAAATCAAACAAACTATCAACTATCATCATCAATTTTAAAATAGGTCTATTAATGGTGAAATATTTCTATGAGATTTGTAATCTACCCTCTTTTATTTTTTTTCTTTTATGGGTAATTTTTCCTTTATGGTTGGCTATAAGAAGGAGACAGGGATTAATTAAATTTGCTAGAAGTGATAATTCTAAATATAGCAGATATTTTGAATTAGGGATTTTAATTTTTGCAATTCCTTTTACAGGTTTTTTCATGTTTATAATTTTTCAATTTATAGTAAGCATTTTTATTGTTGATCAGGCATTGCGATTTAAAACGGGTGTTGAACTCACCTCTTTATTTATGGATATAATTCTGATTCTCTATATTTATCTTGTAGAACGCAGAATTCATGTGGATCGAATAAGTAGCAATAAATAATAAAAATCAAAAAAAGGGTATTTGAAATAACCCTAAAATTGCTGTAAATTTTTTGAATCTTTGTTTGTTATTTTTGAAATGGTTTGTTCAAAAATGTGATCTTTTTTAAAGTATACAGCTAATGAATTAAAAAGTTTTTTAGCGATTTTTTTCTGATATTTAGGATTATTTATCTTTTTTGCATCTTTTATATTGGTGATATAGCCAATTTCCAAAAGAATAGAGGGAATTGAAGGGGATTTTAACACGGCAAAATTAGCGCATTTAATCCCCTCATTGTAGAATCCCTCTTCTATTAATCCATTTAACATAAATTGGCATAATTTAACACTCTCATTTATGGTATAGGTTTGGACAAGATCTATTAAAATTGTATTAAGTAATTTATCCTCACTGAATTTTATCCCAGCTATAAGATCTGATTCATTTTCTCTTTTAGCTAATAGATCAGCTGCTTTGTCACTTGCACCCATCTCAGATAGGTAATAAACAGAAGCGCCTTCAACCCTCTTTTTTCGGCTGGCATTTATATGAAGGCTGATGAATACATCGGCTTTATATTGATGAGCGAATTTAACTCTGTCTCGAAGTGGGATATAATAATCTCCTTTACGGGTTAAATAAGCTTGAACATTTGGGAGAGTTTCATTAATTAATGACTGTAAATTTTTGGCAATGCGTAAAACTATATCTTTTTCTTTAATCCCTCTATATCCGATGGCGCCTGGGTCTTGGCCACCATGACCAGGGTCTATGACTACAATTTTTCTTTTAATTTCAATTTGTATATTCACATTAGATGATATTTTGCTGTTTTTTTTTGGAAAAAAGTCAATAACGAGGCGATGTGGTTTATTTTTAAAAGGCTTGAGGGGAAAAATTTTATAATTTTGCAGATTTTTAATAGATATTTGAATTGTTGTTGATTTATTGTTATTTTCCTTTATCTGAATATTCTTGACTACTTTAGTATCACAGGTGACATTGGTTTGTTTTGACCAATTTTTACAATTAAATATCTCAAGTAAAAATAATTGCTTATTATTAAAAAGAGTATCTTTATATTGTATGGCCTTAGAAAGGTCGAAAACGATCCTGGTTTTTGTTTTATCAGAGGAAAATCGAACTTTTTTTAGATTTGCCAGGGCAAATACTTTAGGGGCGAAAAAGAGATTGAGAAATAAAAAGTAAAAAAGATATAAATGTATAAGTTTACCGCATGAAGCTTTCATATCAATTTAAGATTTTATTTGGAGTACATAGAAGTGCGATCTAAGTGATGATGAAGGCTAATACAATTATTAAAAAAAGTCAAGAGTCAAAAATTTATTTTTTTTCTAGATAGTTTAATTTTTCTTTTAACTCTTTAATCTCTTCAACAATTTTCGGAAATTTTCGAAAATAAGCAATAGATTTTTTCCATTCTTTCATTGGAAAGGCCATTGTGCCGGCCATAATGCTATCTGGGGGGGTATCTTTAGTAATTCCACTTTTTGCAGCAACCATAGTTCGGTCCCCTATAGTTAAATGCCCTGCCACGCCAACCTGTCCTCCCAAGATGACCGCATTCCCTATAGCTGAGCTGCCGGCGATACCGGCTTGACTCACAATAATACAATGTTCCCCAATACTAACATTATGGGCAATTTGAACGGAATTATCAATTTTAGTACCTCCTTTTATTATTGTATTTCCAGTTGTTCCACGATCAATACAAGTGCAGGCCCCAATTTCCACGTTATCTTCGATAATTACTCTGCCGATCTGAGGAATTTTATAATGTTCTTTACCATCCCATACATAACCAAATCCGTCACTTCCGATTACCGCTCCTGACTGAATGATAACCCTTTTGCCAATTCGACAATCGGAATAAATTGTAACATTGGGAAAAAGAACGGTTCCCTTCCCAATAAAACAATTATCACCAATAGAGACGCCACTATAGACTTGAACGTGATTCTTTATAATAACATTTTTACCTATTGTGGCAAAAGGATGAATTGAAATATCACTATCCAAGGATGCAGAAGGATCAACATTTGCCTTAGGATGTATACCACTAAAAATAGTAGGTTTTTGGTATAGAAAGGAGAGTGTTCGAGCAAAGGCCAAGTAAGGGTTTGATACTCTGATAGCCGGGATATTCTCTATTTGATCATCATTTGAAATTATTAAAGCTGATGCTTGGCTTTGAGCTAAAAAAGGGAGATATTTTTTGTTGGCTAAAAAAGTAATGTCTCCCTTTCGGGCCTCTTTTATTCCGGCTGCCCCGGTAATAACAATAGATGGGTTACCCTCTACTTTGCCCCTTACAAAATCAGTAATCTCCTTAAGGGTTTTTTTTATTGGAATCATAATTAATATAATAATAAAAAGAAAAGGGTCAAAAGTAAAATTTTAAGTAAACATGATTTGTTTTTTTAAGGAATGTAAAGTCGGTAATTACTCCTCAGAAGTTTCAGTCTCTAGTGAGTACACTTTATCATAAGTTTCAATAATCAGTTGTGTTATATCAAGGGCCTCATCAGAATAAATAATACTATCATCTTTGGTAAGGATAAGAGAATACTCTTTTTGGCGACCGAGTTCCTGAACAATTTTAACTATTTTTACTTTAATTTCATTTAAATGTGAAAAATAGAGGTCTTTTAATTCCAGTTCCTTGTCTTCTTTGAATCTTTTTAATTCAATGTTTTTACGTCGGATTGATTCTTCCATTTTTTTTTGAGCTTCTGTGGAAAGGGCGAATTTTTTTTTCTGTAAATCTTCTTCCATATCAGTAAGTTCTTTTACCTTGTTTGCCAGCTGTTCTTCATTTTTCTTTTTAAATTCTTCCAGTATCTTAAGCGCCTCTTTACCAGCTTTGGATTCATCTACCACACGTTGACTGTCCAAAAAAGCTATTTTATTTTTAGTTTGTTCGGTAAATCCTTTGGTTGAAAAACAGGTGGCCGCCATAAAAATAAGGGCTAACATGATTACTTTTCCATAACCGGTCTTTTTCATAAAATCTCCTTTCTTAGCCTTAATTATTTCTCTTTAAAAAAAGCAAATAGTAGTGTAATTTTAAAAATAGGTCCCTATGGCAAAATGCCACTTTGCTTGTTTATCATCTCCTGGTTCGGGATTTAAGGGGATGCCATAATCCAGCCGAAGTGGGCCAATAGGGGTAAAAAATCGAACTCCCACTCCTGCACCTTCCTTTAAAGATTTTTTAAAGAATTTGTCTCCGAATTCATAGACCATTCCAGCATCATAAAAGAGGATACCACGAATCATATCATAAATTGGGAAGGCAAGTTCCACATTAGTTAAGACAGTTTTATTTCCTCCATCAGAAGGACCAATCCCTCGCTCATCGTAACCTCGTACAGTGCTGAGCCCACCGCAATAAAAATTTTCAAAAATTGGCGGGGGTTCATCCCGTAACCCTCTTACATAACCAATTTTTCCATGAAGAGAGAGTATTAGTTTTTTCCAGACCGGGAAATGCCAGCCGCTATCAGCAATGATTTTAAAGAACTCATTGCTGCCTCCGAAAAGGCCGCCGGCAGTTTCAAAAGTCAATTGATTCCTGGACCCTCCGCTTGGTTTAAAACGGTTATCCCGGTTATCTCGTATAAGTGATAAGCGTAAACTCCTAGTACTTGAACGACCTTCTGCCTCTAAGAGGCCGGCAGATACCTCTGCAGGATCATTTTTTGTGATCTTAATATCTACATTTTCAATAAGATATGTTCCATATAGTTTAGTAAAACTTGCTACCGGATACCCTAGTTGAAGATCACCGCCTCTAGAAGTTTTATCGTAGTCATCGTAAATTCTTTCGAGATAGTAAAAATCAAACCCTGCGCTCAAAGGAATGTCAAATAACCAAGGCTCTGTAAATCCAAGATTATAGGTGAATCGTTCATTAGATTTTTCTGTAGATACTGATAGTTTCTGACCGCGTCCAAATAAATTTCCCTGTTTAACTTCAGCTGTCCATATGAATTGTTCAGCTGAGCTATATCCGCCTCCAACGCTCATTTGTCCTGACATCCGTTCCTTAACCTTAATATCCAAATCCACAGTATTTTTATCAGGGTTTGTATTTGGTTGAATATCAACAGTTTCAAAAAACCCAAGATTAGTTATATTATTATAACTATATCGAATTTTACGACTATTAAAGATTTCACCTTCTTTTAAACGCACCTCTCGGCGTATAACTTTGTCGCGCGTCTTAATATTACCGACAATATTTATTTTATCTATATATGTTAATTCCCCCTCTTCAATGTCTAAAGTAACATTAATTTTTTTTTCATTCCTTTTTTCTTGAGTAATTGGTACTACTTGCGTAAAAACATACCCTTTTTCAGCATAGAGATTTTGGATAGTTGAAATATCGGAGCGCAGTATTTCACGATTAAACACCTCATCTTCTGAAATAGTCATATATTTTCGAATACGGTCTGACGCTATTATGGAATTTCCCTTAATGGCAATTTCTCCACTTCGATATTGATCTCCTTCTTGAATATCAATAGAAATAAAAAGTCCTTCTTTTTCAGGATCAAAGAAAATATCAGGTTCTTTTACTGTGGCATGAATGAAACCATTATTAAAATAAAAATTTTCTATTTTAAATATATCTTGGGATAAAGTTTCTTTTTTGAGATAGCCTGACGAAGTGATAAAGGAGAAAAACCAGTGTTTTTGAGTTTCAATTAGTTTTTTTATTTCCTTATCACTATATTGTTTATTTCCTTCAATTTTAATACCCCTAATTTTAATTTTTTTACCCTCTTTTATCTCAAAGATCAATTCAATCCATTCTTTACCCATTTTTTCTGTTCGAGATTCAATTTGGGCTAAATAATATCCTTCATTCTTATAGTATTGTGTAAGATTTTGGGTATTTTTTTCAATCAGGAAGGGATTGTAAATGCCGCCGGCACTAATGTTAATTTGTTCATTTAGGGTTTCGGTTCGAAGTTTTTTATTTCCTGAAAAGGAGATTTTTTTTATTAATGGTCGTTCAGTTAGAATATAAGTGATTGTCAATCCGTCGTCATTTTCTTTTACATCGACTTTTATCTCCTCAAAATAACCGATATTGTAAATTGCTTTTATGTCTTCTTCAATATTTTGGGAACGAAAGGGATTACCGATTTTTGTTTGCAGTTTGTAGATTATTGCCTGATCTTCTATTTTCCGGTTTCCTTCAATGAAAATCTCCTTGACTATAAGATTTTCATACCCCGCCCCCATTAGAACAAAACTGGTTACCATGAGCAAAAGGAGGGCTTTTACCCTTTTTGCTAGCATGTTTTAACTGCACCTAAAGTTACTATCATTCTACTCCCCCCAATTATTAATTTACAAGGATGCCGAATTTTAATATTATTTATTCGGCTTAACAGTGTAACATCTTAATTTATAACAAGACGAGTTCCTTTTTGATACTTTTTTTAATGAAGCTTACTTCACTGTTGGTAATATCTACCTCAAGAGCGCTTCCTCCTTTAAAATTACCCTTGAGAAGCTCCTCTGATAAAGGATCCTCTATGTATCGCTGTATGATCCGTTTTATGGGGCGAGCACCATAATGTGGTTGATATCCTTTTTTGAGTAACCATTCCTCTGCATTAGGTTTCAGCTCGAGGAATAATTTTTTACCTTGCAAGCGCTCATTTAATTCTTGAAGAGTCAGCTTAATAATTTGGCGGATATGATCAGGTGTTAAAACATGAAAAACGATTAATTCATCGATCCTGTTTAAAAATTCCGGATTAAAATTCTTTTTTAAGGCGTCAAGGATCGATTGTTTCATTCGCTCATAAGAGATAATATCTTCAGATTTTTGAAATCCTAAGGTAGTTTTTTGTTCGATTACTCGAGCAGCAATGTTGGATGTCATGATAAGGACCGTATTTTTAAAGTCAACAGAACGGCCACGGCTATCTGTTAAATGGCCATCTTCCATTATCTGCAGTAAAATATTGAAGATTTCAGGATTGGCCTTTTCAAGTTCATCAATTAATACAATAGAATAGGGTCTCCTTCGGACCCGTTCAGTGAGTTGGCCCCCTTCTTCATAACCTACATATCCGGGAGGCGCTCCAACGAGTCTTGAAACAGAGAATTTTTCACTATATTCAGACATATCAATACGAATAATAGCATCATCCCGGCCAAAAAGAAATTCGGCAAGTCTTTTGGCCAGCTCTGTTTTTCCAACTCCGGTGGGACCGAGAAAAATAAATGACCCAATAGGACGTTGGGCATTTTTAACACCCGTTCGTGATCGTTTAATTGCCCGGGCAACAGCTGTAATTCCTTCATCTTGTCCAATGATTTTTTTATGTAATTCATCTTCTAACCGAAGCAAGCGCGCAGATTCTTTTTCCTCAAGCTTAAATACGGGTACGCCGGTCCATTTAGAGACAACATGGGCAACATCTTCTTCAGTTACCACTAATTTTATTTTCTTCTGTTTTTCAAGCCATCTTTTACTCAAAGTATCAAATTTAAGGCGCATCTTTCTTTCCATATCTCGCAAAGAAGCTGCTTTTTCAAAATCTTGAATACGTATGGCCTTTTCTTTTTCTTGTTTCGTTTGTTCAATTTGTACTTTGATTTCTTTTAACTCAGCAGGCAAACTGGTACTATTCACCCTGGACCGTGATCCTGCCTCATCAATTACGTCAATAGCTTTATCAGGAAGAAAACGATCACTGATATAGCGGTCGGACAATTTTGTAGCTTCAATAATTGCTTCTTCACTGAAGAGTACTCCATGGTGCTCTTCGTACCTGGTTTGTAACCCTCTTATAATACGAATTGTTTGTTCAACAGTGGGAGGGCTCACCATTACCGTTTGAAATCGGCGCTCTAAGGCGCCGTCTTTTTCTATGTATTTACGATAGTCATTCAGTGTGGTGGCGCCAATACATTGAATTTCACCTCTGGCTAAAGATGGTTTGAGCATATTTGATGCATCTATTGAACCCTCGGCTGCACCGGCCCCTATTAAAGTGTGCAGTTCATCAATAAAAAGGATGATATTTTTAGCTTGATAGATTTCTTTCATAATTGCTTTTAGGCGTTCTTCGAATTGTCCTCTGTATTTAGTGCCGGCAACAAGAAGCCCTAAGTCAAGGGTTACAATTCTTTTATTACTTAAAATTTGGGGAATGGAGTTATCAATGATCCGTTGAGCTAATCCTTCTATTATGGCGGTTTTACCGACTCCCGGTTCACCAATGAGGACGGGATTATTTTTTGTTCTCCTGCTTAATATCTGAATTACTCTTTCTATCTCATCCTCTCTACCTATTACAGGGTCTAATTTTCCTTCTGAAGCAAGATGAGTGATATCGCGTCCAAATTCATCCAGAGTTTCAGTTTTTGGTAGTTCTTTTAAGTCATATTTGGAGGAATTGGCATAGTCTATAGCTTTTTTTCTCACAGTTGAGATATCTACCCGTAAATCCTCAAGAACACTTGATGCAATTCCCTCTCCTTCGCGAATTAAACCTAAAATGAGATGACCTGTTCCAATGTAGCTATGTCCCATAGCTTTAGCTTCTTCAATGGCCAACTCTAAAACTTTTTTTGAACGGGCCGTAAAAGGAATTTCCCCAAGTTCCGGTTTTTGACCATGTTTGGTGATGCGTCGCTCTATTTCGAATCGTATTTCATCCAATTCGAGGTTATATTCTTTTAAAATTTTTACTGCAGTATTGTCGGCTTTTTTGATTAAACCTAAAAGAATATGTTCAGTACCCAAGTAAGGGTTTCCAAGTCTTATTGCTTCTTCGCGTGCCAAGACAATTGTTCTTCTCGCCCTTTCGGTAAACCGTTCAAACATTTTAATAACCTGCCAATCCTTTTAAAGTTAAAAACAATTGATGTATAAACACTATGTATACCAGAATCAATATCGTTTCCTAATATATTACGATAAAATTTAAACAATTTCAATTAAATCTTCTTTAGTGTCTCCTTTTTCTATTCTCTATTCCAGTCTTCCATCAACCATTTTTAAACAAAAGTCTGTACTTTCTCCTAAAACATGATTGTGAGTCACCACAATCATGGTAACTGAATATTCTTTATTAATAGTGTTTAATACTTGGAAAATTTTATTACTGGTGTTTGAGTCGAGATTTCCAGTTGGCTCATCCGCTAAAAGGAGTTCCGGATTATTAGAGAGTGCGCGAGCAATAGCAACCCGCTGTTGTTCTCCACCGGATAGCTCCCCGGGTTTATGGTTTTCTCTGCTTGATAGTCCTACATCGTCTAATAATTGAAGAGCTTTTTCTTTAGCTTCCGGGAGACTTTTTCTGTTGATTAATATCGGCATCATAATATTTTCCAGCGCACTGAATTCCGGAAGAAGGTGATGAAATTGAAAGACAAAGCCTATGTTTTTATTTCGAAAAGAGGCCAACTTTTTATTATCATAAGAGAATACATTTTGTTGATTATAGAATAATTCTCCTTCGGTTGGCTGATCGATTGTACCTAAGATGTGTAGCAAGGTGCTTTTGCCGGCCCCTGAGGAACCGATAATGGCAATCGTTTTTCCTTTTTCAATAGTAAGATTAATCCCTTTAAGTACATGCAATTCTCTTTGACCGTTTTTTTTATATATTTTATGAATATTTTTCATAATAATAAAGCTCATTCGTACCTCAAGCAAATTACCGGGTCAAGCCTTGAGGCTTGCCAGGCAGGATAGGTTGTTGCCAGCAAGGTAATAAATAATGA
>JAUWIR010000020.1 GCA_030605265.1 Pseudomonadota bacterium
AAACTCATATCTATTATTGAATTCCCCCGGCATTTTATTACCTCGAGCACTAATTCACCCTTTATTTGACTGGCTCGCAGTTTATTGAATTGAAGCAGAGTATCTTTTAAAGAAAAGTTGCTCCCCTGGTCTTCTTCCTGTCTTTGTTTTTCAAATACAGGCATATCGTATTGTTGTTTTCCTTCGTCTGCTGTTTCATCATCATTATCTGCTTCTTCTTCTCCTGTTGTTTGTTCTTTCTCTTCTTCTATTTCATAAGATTTTACTGCAAAGGAGCCGGCCTCTCCGGATATATCTGAGGAGAAATCGGTAAATGATTCTAATGCTGAAATCTTGTCAATGATATTCTTTGATGATCTTTTTCCAGTTTTTTCAGGGAAGGCAGAGTTTGCTGATTCTAATGTATTGTCTTTTTCTTCAGAAAAGTTCATTTTCTCAGAAGAGAAATCCGAATTACCCTCATTATTACTTTCAGGTTCCCTTTCAATGTCTTGCTGGGGATCGGGTACTATTTCTGCTGATATTTCCAAGGAATTTTCAGCACCTTCCGCTTTACCAAAATCTTTTTTATCCTCTTGGTCAAGGTATGTTATTTGATCTTGCCCTTCAGAAATATCAGATAAAATTTTTTCATTATGCCCATGGGTATCCTTTACCCAATCACTATTTTCCTCAAGAGAGGGGCTGTCCTCAGAGGAGGAGTCCTCGAGGGTTTTTAATTTTGCCTTTAAATTATATTCTCCTATAGTGACATAATCCAGAGGGCCAAGCATGTAGGTAGATACGAATTTACCATTCACTCGAACCCCACTGCCAAGATTTCCATCGGATACTAAAACATGATGGCCCTTAATATAGAAAAATGCATGGATGTCAGCTACGTTGTGGCCATTTAGTATCAAATCGGCTTTCTCGCATTTGCCGACAATTATTTTTTCTTTGGCAAAGCAATCAAATCCAAGATATTCTTTTCCTTGAAAGATAAAAAGCTGCAGCAACTTTTTGTTTTGGGAATCTGTATTTTCTACTGTTTTATTCATTTCTACTGTGTCATGTTCCGGCAATGTTCCTTCTAAGCTATCTGAAGATATGTGTAGGTTCGCTGACATTTATTTTTATCCCTCGTTATTAGGGTTGACAATAGCTTTTGTAAGATTTTTTTGCATTTTTTTCCTTAAGGAATGAAAAGATTGCATCATAAATCATTTTTCAAATATGACAGAGTATTAAAAAGATTTAAGGCTTTCTCCTTGCATTGATTTATTAAATATATACCCCTATTATTAAGAATAAAGTACCCTAAAAAACAAGGGATGGCCACAATTAATCCAAAAGCCGTGGAGAGCATGGAAGTGGATATCTTTGAAAGGAGAAATCCCTGCCCCAAACCAGGGGAAGCGCTTGCTATAGAAAAGATATTGATAAAATTGGTGATCGTCCCAATTAGTCCTAAAAGGATTGAAATAATTGCCAGCAGCACCAGATAGTTGATCCTAGCCATAATTGAAGGGACCTCCCCTAATATTTTTTCTTCCATAACTCTTTCAATGTCTTTTTCATTTTTTTCAGCTTGCAATAGACCTGCCTTTAGAATTCGGCCAAGAGGGTGTTTTTCTACTTTCATGCATTCTTCCATGGCCTCGCGGAAATTCATTTTTTTGAGTAGAATAATTATTTTTTGATATAATTTATCTGTGTCTAATTTTAATTGAAGATACAATGAAGTTGCCCGCTCAAAAAATAAGGTGAAAGCAAAAATGGAAATGACCAGGATCCCGTACATGAACAAACCGCCCTTTTGGAATAAAGAAATCATATAATTTCTCCTCCTTATGTATTTTGTATTTTCCTCTCCAAAGGGCAAATTTAATACCACCCGGAAAGATTTTGAGAAAGTCTCCCGCGATTGACTATTTTTAATAGCTTTTTTTTATAATATAAGGGGAATAGATTTTGAGGGGGGATACTTTTTTGTAATTATCGAGAAGCAAATTTGAAGGGGAATAACAATTTTGTAATTATTCGTCTATTACAATAACGTCCTCTGCTTGTAATCCTTTTTTTCCTTGCACTACCTTAAACTCCACTCGATCACCTTCGTTTAACCATCTGGCTTCTATTATAGCGCTTTGATGAACAAAAATATCTTTTCCATAGTCAGGATCAATAAATCCAAATCCTTTAATTTTATCAAACCATTTGACTTTTCCAGTTTCACGTTTTTCCAAAATTGTTCCTTTCCGCTTTTTTACTGTTTATGCAAAATTGTTAACTATAGAGGCCTTATTTTGCAATAGGGTACAAAAGCAATTGATTTTTAATCATTATATCATCAAACATGCAGAAAGAAAAAAAATTTTGAAAAAAAGAAAAAATAACATAGCCAGAATAAAAAGTTTATGTATACTTAAAATATGAGTTCTCGTCTTGGGCGACTAAGGTACGTTTTCGAAAAAGGATTTCTGGAAGGAGTGACAATTATGAATTTAAACAGGTTTCGGAAAGCGGTGGTGCTGTTTTTTGTAGTGGTAAGTATGGTCGGGTTTTTAACCAAAGACGTTACAGCTCAGGTG
This sequence comes from Pseudomonadota bacterium, assembly GCA_030605265.1. Classification (GTDB taxonomy): domain Bacteria; phylum SZUA-182; class SZUA-182; order DTGQ01; family DTGQ01; genus JAUWIR01. The sequence goes on from JAUWIR010000020.1 coordinate 2,574, forward strand.
ATAAATCAGCAAATCATGCTGCAAAGTCCTATGTCCGTGCCCATTCCCGGGTATTCTTATAAAAGTACCGGTTGGGCGGACCTTACTGAAATAGAGGCCATTTTAGTTGATAATTTTGAATATTGGAGTAACCCGAGAAACATGGGGTGGACCCCTATTGAACCTGCTTATCCTATGTGGGGCGCTGGTTTGGGTTATGGACAAATTCAAACTATATTGGATTTTGAGGAAGGCAGCAGAGTGTTTGATGTTTACAGGCCTACTTCGGCTTTTCTCCTTGATCCAATGACAGGATTGACCACCTATATGGTTACCAAAAGCGCCATGTGGATGGCTTATGAAGCTTCAAATGATGCCCAACCAATTTGGGGTGATTTCTGCGAATTTACTTGTAAGATAAGACATCCATTGTCTATTGAGGATTGGGATACTTTTAGTATTATTATCAGTGTTAGAGTAAAAAATAACGATACTTTTGCATCCGGTATTCCTGTTAGTATCGTTCTTCGTCCGATAGAATTTTCAAATCGCCATAAAACTCTTGCTGATAGCGTAGAAGAACAAACGATTGATGATCCTGAGGAAAATTATACAATTGAAGTTGCTTTAGGAAGACAATTTCAGGATGGTTCCTGGCATTATGTTCGGGTCAATTTAGATGATATTGTTAAGGCTGCTGATGAAAATTGTACTTTAATTGATACAGAGACAGAAGCACATGATCCCCTAAATTATTCTGATGCGCCTGGAGAGAAAACTTCTATCAATGGAGTAGCCATAGCCGGCAATCAATACAGATTGGATGATATTATGTTTACTCAGATCTCTGCCTCAGTTGCCAATAATAGAGTGCCGCATTTATTTAAAATTGGACCTATTTATGGGCAGATGTGGAACATGGCACAGACTTTCTGGATAATGGCTGAAGACCCTGATCTTGGGATGACCATGTTCGTCAATGATGACGGAGATTATGAATTTACGAATATTGTAGGGAATAATCCTGCAGAAAAAGCAACCTTCGACCTCTCTAGTGACGGTGGAAGTTTAGAGGATTTAGATATTACTCTTGATACCCTCATGGAGACTGTTAAAATTCAATCTGATGATCCAGGTGACTCTGATGGGCAAATTACTGATAAGGATGCAAATTTAAACTTCCTGTTTACTGTGGGAGATTCTCTTGGTGCAAGTAATTTTTTAATGGCCAGGCCTCTCTCCTGCGTACCTGAAGGAGAAAATGATGAAAGCGAAGAAGGGACCTGGCCCTTTAGCCAGGGGAAAACTAACAATTTCCCTCCATACTTACTTCAGAAAAATGGAGTAATTATTCCCAACTTACCGGATGCGGACAATGATGATAATGCTTATCTGCGATCTATGTCCAACCCGATGTATGTATTGGCTGTTGCTCTATATAACAGCGGCCATAAAGTATTCCCGACTATTAGGGCCTTTACTCCATCCTTGGGTCAAGTTCCCGAAAATATTATTGTCACTTGCCGGGTAACTGATGGTATGGCAACTGATACGGAAACTTTCCATGTGAGTGTGGTGAATTATCCTGTAACAAATTATCCGCCAATGCTTAATGATTTGGATGATCAAGTCTTTTATGTAAATGAAACTCCGGATGTAGAGGATGGAGTAAACGTTTACCAAGTGGTGGGTATTGATCATGATATGCAAGATATGTTCAACTTAACCTATGATTGCACCTTAAATGGTTTGCCAAATTATCAGATTGGCCCATATCAGCAAAGAATCATTTCTCCTACTTCAGGGCTCATTGCTTTCACCCCTTACGGTGAAGGCGCTTTAAACTGCGTCATTACAGTTTCTGATCCCCGCGGAATGTATGCAATTGGTGAAATTACTATCTTCTGCTGCAATCAAGGCACCTGGTTCAATCATCCTCCTGTCATTATTGGAGATCTTGATTCACCTCAGACAATCAAAGCCGGACAACTCTTTGTGGCTAACGAGATGGATTTTGTAGATCCTGATGGAGATGCATTATCTTGGTCATGTAATATCGGGGCTGTGGGGGAAGATGGGATTTATACCTTCCAATCACAGTATCCAGGCTATTACTCGGTTCAAATTACCGCCTATGACATCAGAGGTGGTGCAGCAACAACGGAATTCGTGATTCATGTATTACCTTGGTGGGCTTATTAAGCCTAGAGCTTTTTACTATACGAAAAAACGGGCAGCTTTCTGGCTGCTCGTTTTTTTTTGTTAAAATAATTAGGCATAGTGAGAAAATATGGAGGACTTTTTCTATGAAACCTGCACGAAAAATTATATTAAGCGATATTGGTGGTGTGTTGCTTAAAGTAAATTTCGAAATAGCTCTGAAAAGATTGGGGGAAGAATTAATTCTCAGCAAAGATCAGCTTGAGGATAAAATTTTTTCATCAGAGTTAAAAGAAAAGCATGATCTTGGTCTTATTGATTCTCAGGAATTCTATAGAAAAATTGTCTTAGGGGAAAAAATTCCTTATGCATTTTTCCAGCTGATATGGAGTGAAATATTTACTGAAAACAGTAAAATCATACAATATGTTGCCTCTTGTAGAAAAAAATTTGATCTCTATATTTCCAGTAATACCGATCCTCTCCATTTTTCCTATTTTCGCAAAAATTATAAATGGATTTCTATTTTTCAGGGGTTTGGTTTATCTTTTCAATTACACGCTACCAAACCTTCGGCAGCTTTTTATGAAAACCTGTGTCGGCAATTTAATATTAATTATCAAGAAGCCTTATTTATCGATGACCTGCCTGCCAATGTTGAAGCTTGCCGAGGGTCTGGGGATTAAATCCCACCTATTTACGGATTTAGAAAATCTGCAAGATTTTATAGAAAATTTTTTATAAGGTGCAGGTATAGGTATCGGTATCGGTATAGGAAAAGTAATCCATTCGTAATAAGATATGAATATACTTTTTGCGCTTTTATAAATACTCAAAATATAACATCTTAAAACAGGTTTTGATTGTATTGTAGAAGAACAGAAAAGTGTTGCAAATCCTATCAAAACCGCCTCTCTCCTGCCCTATATTAATAGAGGCGTAATAAAACGGTTATTGTCTTTTAGGTTGACAAAAATAAAACATTGTATTAAAATCTATCTTCGACTTTTTGTACATATTTTATAAACAATTACTTCAGTGGTATGATATACAATAACCCCTCAAAAATCGTTAATTTAGGTTGTTGATAAAAAAATTATAAAAAGGTTTTTGTGCATGCACAAAAAAGAATCCTCTGAATACTTAATTCAATCTGTTTTACACGCCCTTGATGTATTAAATATTTTTATTATTAGTGAAGAGAAGGAATTAGGGGTAACTAATCTAAGTAAACAGCTAAAATTACCGAAAAATAATATTTTTCGGCTGCTTTCAACCTTTTGCCACCAAGGTTACATGGAACAGAACCCCTCTACGGGAAATTATCGACTTGGTTTGAAATGTTTGGAATTAGGACAAGCTTTTAAGCGGAGGATGGGATTACTTACTCAGGCTCATGATATTCTGGATACTTTGGCCAAAAAAACTCAGGAGACAGTATATCTATCCGTTTGTGATCAGGCAGAGGTGCTTTATATAGATATGATTGAGACCTCCAGGCCGGTTCGGATAATGCCAATGATAGGCAAAAGAGCCCCAATTTTTTGTACTTCAGCCGGAAAAATCCAGGTAGCCTATAAATCAATCGAGGAAATACATAAATTAATCAAGGACATTGGGCTAAAGGAATACACGAAAAACACAATTACTTCGGAATCGGAGATGCTTGTGCATTTAGAAGCAGTGCGCAAAGCGGGATATACAATTGATAATGAGGAATTTGAGGAAGATGTAAAATGCATAGCCGCTCCTATTTGTGACTATACAGAAAATGTAGTGGCCGGATTATGTATTTCGGGACCTACTCGAAGGATGGCGGATGAGAGAATTGAAAAAGAGCTTATTCCGATGATCAATCAAGCTGCTTCTGAGATTTCTCAACGTCTTGGGTACGGTTCTAACATTGACTGATAATAGTGAAAGGTAAAAGGTAAAAAGTAAAAAAACAAAAAACAAATACAAAACTAAAACTTTTCACCTTTCACTTTTAACTTTTTACTGTATTTAAAGGAACTTCATGAAGATCGCTGTAACCGGGAAAGGTGGAGTCGGAAAAACTACTATTGCAGCAATTTTTGCTCGTTTATATTCTCAGCAAGGAGATACTGTTTTAGCTATTGATGCCGACCCTGATGCAAATTTGGCCTCAGCCATTGGCTTTCCGGAAGCTGAAATTTCCAAAATACAGCCCTTATGCTCTTTGACCTCCGTAATAGAGGAGCGCACTGGTGCGCGTCCTGGCGCGGGGGGTGGGTTTTTTAAAATCAATCCTAAGGTTGATGATCTTGTTGAGCGTTTTGGGATAAAGTTTGAAAATATTCTGCTTCTGTCTATTGGCAAACCCAAACCAGGCGGGACCGGCTGCTATTGCCCTGAAAATGTCTTCATCAAAAGTTTAGTGACCCATCAGGTATTGCAGAAAGATGAGATTTTAATTTTAGACATGGAAGCCGGCATTGAGCATCTGGGAAGAGGCACGGCTAAAGAGGTAGATGCCTTTTTGATCGTCGTAGAACCGGGGAAAAGGAGCCTTCAAACAGCCCAAGATATTCGTTCTCTTGCTGCTGATTTAGGGATTGTCCATATTTTTATCGTGGCCAATAAAATTCTCTCTGAGGAGGATAAAAATTTCATCAAAAGAAATTTATCCGAATTTGATGTCATTGGGTACCTTCCTTTTGATAGATCTTTAATAGAAGCTGATGCCCGTGGAGCATCTCCCTTCCCCTCCTGTGAAGAGGTGGTCAGGCAGGTAGAGCAAATAAAGCAAACCCTGGATAAAAAATATCATAAGAGCTGAATATGGCTATGGATAAGCAAAAGATAGAAAAAGGGATGAAGTTGGTTTTGGAGGGGATCGGAATTGACGGCTGGCCGGGTGTACAAAAAACTCCTTCTCGTATTGCTGAGATGTATGAAGAAATATTTTCCGGCATGGGGCAAAATCCTTCTCGAATGCTTACCCCTATTAAGGGAGAAGAATATGATGAGATGGTGCTGATTAAGGAAATTCCTTTTTATTCGATGTGCGAGCATCATTTACTTCCCTTTTTTGGGCAGGCCCATATTGGCTATTTGCCCAAAAAGGGTGAAATCGTTGGTGTCAGTAAATTGGCTATGGTTTTAGAGGTCCTAGCCAAGAGGCCTCAACTGCAAGAACGCTTAACCAAAGAGTTAGTTGATATGATTATGGATGAATTAAAACCTATCGGGGCTATGGTGGTCATCCAGGCAGAACATTTATGCATGTCCATGCGAGGGGTAAAAAAACCTCATTCCAAGGTGGTTACCTCTGCTGTTCGAGGCGCCTTCAGAACAAACCCTAAAACACGAACCGAAATGTTGGAATTAATTCATAAATGAATAAATTCAAGGTAATCATCCTCACAATTTTATTCCCAGCCCCCACTTTCAGTCATGAAGATAGAGTGTATTTTCTAGTGGGGACGTGGAATTTTTGTTCCACCAAGATAGTGGTAAAATAATTACAAACGGGCCCATGATCATTACTTTGCTCATGGCCAAATATATACAAACTAAAATAAAAAGACATTTTAATGACTACCCGCAAGAGGAGGATTTACCATGGATGATGGTTTGTATTTCAATAAAGAGCATTTATGGGTCAAAGTAAAGGGTAATGAGGGTACAATTGGTATTACTGATCATGCTCAGGAGGAGTTGGGGGATATTCTGTTGGTTGAACCTCCGGAAGTTCAGAAAGAAATAGAGCAATCCAGTTCTTTCGGGCAGGTAGAGTCCGCAAAGGCCGTCTCAGATTTGATTTCTCCGGTCAGTGGCACAGTTGTCGAAGTAAATGAGGCGCTGGAGGATGAGCCGGAATTAATCAATGAAGATCCTCTTGATAAAGGCTGGATCATTAAAGTTACCTTAAAAGATACTAATAAATTGAGCGAGCTGATGAATGAGGAAAAATATAATAAATATCTTGAAGAGGAAACGGATTAGTCTATGATTATCAGCCAACAAAAACCGTTTGAAGAAATTTTAGGCATCATAGGGGAGAAGAATAAGGTTTTTATTATCGGATGCGGATTATGTGCCACTCATTGTCAAAGCGGGGGAGAGGAGCAGGTCCTGGAAATGAAGGGGCGCTTGCTCAGGGAAGGCAAGGATGTCACAGGCCACGTGGTGATTGAGGCGGTTTGTCATATTTTGAATAGTAAAAAGGAGTTTCGAGCCAAAAAAGCTGAATTAAAAAATACCGAGGTAATTTTGGTAATGGCTTGCGGCGCCGGAGTTCAAACAGTATCAGAGCTTCAAAAAATTCAGGTTGTCGGCGCTTTAGACACCTTGTTTTTGGGAAATGTCAAACGCTTTGGTCAATTTGAGGAACGTTGTTCTCTGTGTGGAGAATGCCTATTAAATAAAACCGGGGGCATATGTCCGGTAACAACCTGCTCAAAGGGATTATTAAATGGTCCCTGCGGAGGCATGAGTGATGGCAAATGTGAGGTAGATCCAGAGCGGGATTGCGGATGGGTGAAGATTTATGAAAGATTGGAGCAGTTAGGGCAACTTGAGGACTTAGAGGAGATTTTTGCTCCTAAAGATTTTTCTAAAGGAACGAAACCTGCGGCCTTAGTTGTGGAACGACAAGAGGTGAAGAAATGAGCTTTCAGCAACGATTAGAAAAAAAAGAATTTACCATTACTGCTGAAATCGGCCCTCCAAAAGGAACTGATGTCTCCGAGATGCTCAAAAATGCCCAAAGGCTTAAGGGAAGGGTCCACGCTGTTAATGTGACGGATAATCAAAGCGCAGTGATGCGCTTAAGCTCTTTGGCTTCATGCCATATGCTGGTGGAAATGGGCATAGAGCCTATATTTCAAATCACCTGCCGAGATAGAAATCGCTTAGCCTTGCAGTCAGATTTATTAAGCGCCCATGCCCTTGGTATTAGAAATGTTTTAACTTTAACCGGGGACCATACCCAAGTGGGGGACCACCCCCAAGCAAAGCCGGTATTCGATGTTGACTCCACTCATCTTTTGCAAATAATACAGAAACTGAATGAGGGCCGGGACCTGTCAACTCAGTTCATGAACAAAAAATTATCTGATGGAACAGTCTTGAAAGGAAAAACTCAGCTTTTCCCGGGTGCCGTGGTCTGCCCTGAGGCAAACCCCCTAAAACCTCAATTACTGAGATTTTCCAAAAAGGTAACAGCTGGGGCAAAATTTTTTCAAACTCAGGCTGTCTATGATTATGAAAAATTTAAAGAGTTTATGAAAAAGGCAAGGGAACTGAATACTAAAGTTTTAGCAGGTATCCTTTTGCTTCGCTCTCCGGGGATGGCCAAATATCTCAATAAAAATGTTCCAGGCATAACAGTTCCCGATGTCTTAATCAAAGAAATGGAATCATCATCTCAGCCACTTAAGGCTGGGGTAAAAATTGCCGCCCGGCAGATTAAACAAATGCAAGAGATCTGTGACGGGGTGCATATCATGGCTATTGGACTTGAGGATAAGGTCCTCGATATTTTGGATGAAGCAGGTATGTAAGGAGGTTGTTAATCTTGAACGGTCAGGATCAAGCCATCGTTATCGGCGGTGGGATTGCCGGGGTTACCTCGGCTCTTTCTCTGGCTGATAATGGATATCAGGTGTATATTATCGAAAAAGAGGCCAGCATTGGTGGGCATGCCTTACAATTTTGCTGCAAGGCGACTGAGCAGTGTAATAGTTGCGGGGTATGTTTGGCAAAGGATAAAATCATGAAGGCTGCAACGCATCCTTCCATCCATATTTTAACCCATGCCAAGGTAGTGGATTTGCAGGGAGAGGCCCCTCGATTCCAGGTTGAAATTGTCAAAAAGCCACGTTTTATTGATGAATATAAGTGTATTGCCTGTTCCCTTTGTTATCAGAATTGCCCGAGGGCAGGAGAAGCTATTCATCGGCCTTATTTATATTCCGTGCCCAATGTATTTTCTATTGATAAAGATCACTGTTTATATTTTCAAAAGGATACTGAATGTGAAATTTGTGAGGAAATTTGTCCAGCAGGGGCTATCTTTTTTGATCAGCAGGAAGAGTCCATTTCCCTTGAGGCTACAGCTGTTATTGTTGCTTCCGGATTTGAACCCTACGATGCCATAAAGAAGGGTTATTTAGGCTATGGGCGTTATCCGGAGGTTATCTCAGGGGTAGATCTGGAGTATAAATTGCTGATGGGGGAAAAAGAACTTATTCCTCAAAAAGGCACTGAAAAGCCACGGATTGCCTTTATACAATGCGTTGGTTCTCGTGATCCACACATTGGCAAGGATTACTGCTCGCGTGTATGTTGTAAATATGCAGCACGTATGGCGGCAAAAGTAAAATCACAAATGAAAGAGGCTGAGCTTACTGTTTTTTATATAGATCTTCAGAAAACCGAAAGGGACTTTTTAGCCCTCCTTGAAAATGTAAAGGAGGAAATACGATTTATTAAAGGGCTCCCTGTAGAAATCGAGAAAACAGAAGACAGCGGAGTAACTATGCGCTATGAAAACATTGATAAAGGCTGTATGGAGAAGGAGGGTTTTGATTTGGTAGTGCTTTCCGTAGGAATAAGTCCTTCAGAAGAAAATAAGTCTTTATCCGAGCTTTTGGGAGTGGGTATTGGGGAATATGGTTTTTTTACTCCAACAGATTTAATGGATTCTACAGTCAGTTCTAAGAGAGGGATCTTTTTGGCCGGTACCTGTCAAGGGCCCAAAAATCTTATTGAGTCTATCTCCCACGGCCAAGAAGCTGCATTAAAAACACTTGCTTTAATGAAGGGGGTAGGCGTAAGCAATGGATAGTCAGGTGAAAATCGGAATATTTTTCTGCGCGTGTGGCCATATAATGAATGATTATTTTGATATGAAGGTGTTGGTTGATTATGCCGGCAGAATTTCCGGGGTATCCTCTGTTGATGAAAATCGATTTCTCTGTACCAGGAGCGGACTTGACTGGTTAAAGACAAAAATTTCTCAGTCAGGGTGTAATCGAGTGGTCATCGTTGGGTGCTCCCCTTACCTCTATGAGCAAACCTTTATGAAGGTCCTGGAGGAGGTAGGGCTAAATAGATATTTTTTGGCCATAGCCAATATTCGAGAAGGATGTGCCTGGGTATGTCAGGAAAAGGAAAATTTAATGACTCGGGCCAAACAAATACTTTCTTCAGCTGTAAAACGAGCCGGTTTTGCCAAACCAGTGGAGAAAGTACAAAAAGAGATCAACCAGTCGGCCCTGGTTATAGGCGCCGGTCTTACCGGGATACAAATGGCTTTGGAATTACAACAATTGGGGATTCGTCCCATCTTAATTGAGAAAAAACCCCAAGTCAGCCGTAAAAATCCGCCCTTTTTTATTCCTACTACCCAAAAGATTAATGAGCGGGAGATGTTTTCCTCAAAAATCAGGGAACTGCGGGATAGTGAAGTGGAATTATTAACTTCTACTGAACTGAAAAAGGTAGCAGGAACAGTTGGCTCCTTTCAGGTTATTTTAGATACTCTGGGCAAAGAAAGAGAAGTGGTAGTAGGCTCTATTATTGTCAGTACCGGATCTGAAAGCAAAGTAGGGGGTAGGTTTGCCGATTTGCCAAATTCTCGAAGAATTGTCAGTTTATCTGAATTGAAGGATATGTTTGATTTTGAGAGACGGACCTTGGAGAGGATGCTGATTACTGCAGATAAACGAACAAAATACGCCTGCTTTGTCCTTGGGGAGTGTGAGGCCTACACAAAAACCAATACCATCATGGCCCTTAATGAGGCCATAAAGCTAAAAGAAAAATTTAAGGCTGAGGTAATGATTCTGGCCAAAGATATCAGTGTTTCCGGAATTGAGTTAGAGGCCTTATATCGTCAGGCAAGAGAAAGAGGGGTCCTGTTTTATCGGTATGCTGAGGAATCTTTACCGGAAATCTCTCTTGAAAAGGGCGTAATAACTGTTTCTTTAACTGACCCGGCCTTGCATACCGATCAGGCAGAAAAAAGCCGACCGGTTACTATCCAAAGTGACTTATTAATTTTAGAAGATGAAATTTACCCTCACGAAGGCACTGATCTGTTAAGGGATGCTTTGCAGGTAAACCTTAATGAATGGGGGTTCTTTCAAGAGAAAAATATTCATCTAAAGCCTAATCTCTCGAATAAAAAAGGAATTTTTTTTGCAGGCTCTTGTCAGGGAGAAAGAGATATCTATGAAACCCTAAATGATGTGCGTTCAGTTGCCATGGGCGTCTATTCTTATTTGTCCGGCAAATCCCTGGTATTAGAGAAAAAGGTGGAAATCAATACTGATAAATGTGCCTTGTGTTTGACCTGTCTTCGCAGCTGCCCACATAAAGCCATCAAAGTGGGGGATGTCGGGGCCGGTCAAAAATGGGGGGCTCAGGTTATTGTTGAGGCTTGTCAGGGGTGTGGAATTTGTGTTGGAGAATGCCCTGCGAAAGCCATAGAAATGATCAATTATTCAGATAACCAAATTTTTTCTGAATTAAGCTTTGAGGGGTAGGATGATGGACTTTACACCGCACATTGTGGCTTTTTGTTGTGAAAATTCTGCTTATCGGGCAGTAGATATTGCGGGAGCAAAACAGGAAGGATATCCTTCCAATATTCAGTTGTGCCGGCTTCCGTGTTCCGGGAAGTTGGAGATTAACCATATTCTTCGTGCTTTTGAAGAGGGCGCTGACGGCGTTTTTGTTTTTGCTTGCCACCCGGATAGTTGTAAATTCCTCAAAGGTAATGTGCGAGCAAGCAAAAGAATTGAGCATACGGCATCATTGCTCGAAAAGATAGGCCTTGAAAAGGAACGTCTGCGCTTTTTTCACCTGTCTGAACTGGAATGGGCCGCGTTTTTAGAGGCAGTTCGACAGGGAAATGAAAGTATTAAGAGCTTGGGACCAAGTCCAATAAAGGTGAGATGATGATTGTAGCAGAACAAAAAGAAATATCAGAAATCATTAATATGGTAGGTGATCACAATAATATTTTGGTGGTCGGTTGCGATACCTGCGTTACTGTTTGTTTGGCCGGAGGGGCAAAAGAGGCGGCTATATTGTCTTCAGCTTTGCGTCTTGCTTACCGGGTGAAAGGCAAAGAAATAACAGTAGAGGCAACTACTATTGAGAGGCAATGTGAGATTGAATTTGTCGATGCTCTAGAACCCATTTTGAAGAGGAAAGATTTAGTGATTTCTATGGGTTGCGGCATTGGCGTACAAACAATAGCCGAGAGGTTCCCTCAATTGTTGGTTGTCCCCGCTTTAAATACCAAATTCTTAGGGCTTCCGGAAAAGCAAGGTGTTTGGGTTGAGCGCTGCCAAGCTTGTGGTCAGTGTGTTTTGGATAAAACCGGTGGTATATGTCCAATTTCCCGATGTTCAAAAAGTTTATTAAATGGTCCCTGTGGCGGTTCACAAAATGGGAAGTGTGAAATCAGCAAAGACACGGATTGTGGATGGCACTTGATTTACGAGCGGCTTAAAACCTTGGGAAGGCTTGAAAGTTTGGAAGAGATCATGCCTGTTAAGAATTGGTCAACGAGTCGTGACGGGGGACCACGAAAGGTGATTAGGGAGGATATGTGTCTATGAAGGTAGGTAGCCGTCTGGAAATATTATTACGCCAAGGGAAGTTTGTGGCTACTGCGGAATTGGGGCCACCCAAAAGCGCTGATCTGGAATTAATCAAAAAGAAGGCCTCCATTCTTCGCGGGTATGCAGACGCAGTAAATATTACCGATAATCAGACTGCTATTGTTCGAGTATCAAGCATTGCTGCCGGGAAAATTGCTTTGGATGAAGGCTTGGAGCCAATAATTCAAATGACTTGCCGAGACAAAAATAGGCTGGCCATGCAGGGAGATGTTCTGGGTGCCTATATCCTGGGGTTAAAGAATTTACTGTGTCTAAGTGGAGACCACCAAAGCTTTGGGAATCATCCACAAGCCAAAAATGTCTATGACCTTGACTCGATCCAATTGGTGAATATGGTCAGAGATATGCGGGATAAAAAGGTCTTCGAGTGTGGTGAGGAAATAAAAAATACAAAAAAATCAGAAATCCTTGAGCCAAGGATGTTCATTGGGGTAGCGGCCAATCCCTTCGGAGACCCCTTTGAGTTCCGTGTGGTCCGGTTAGCGAAAAAGATCAAGGCTGGAGCGGATTTCGTGCAAACACAATGTATCTTTGATCTCCCGAAATTTAAACGCTATATGGAAATGGTAACTGACCAAGGACTTCATGAGAAGGTTTCTATCCTGGCCGGCGTGATGCCCGTTAAATCTTTTCGAGTGCTGCAGTATATGAAGAATAATGTGGCCGGAATGAGCATCCCTGATGAGCTTATTCGCAGAATGAAGGCAGCTGAGGATCCGAAGGCCGAGGGAGTAAAAATTTGTGTTGAATTTATTCAGCAGGTGCGGGAGATCCCTGGTATCCATGGAGTACATATCATGGCCGTGGAATGGGAAGCAATTGTCCCTTCAATTGTTCAACAAGCTGGACTTTATCCTAGACCGGATGTTCAGTAAACAAGATAAAAGGAGGGTAGGTAATACTGGTGTCCGAGGAAAAGAAAAATTCCGCAATTAATGTTTCAGAACTGGATGCGAAATTTAAATATGAGGTTTCCGACCAACCCGGAGGGGAAAATCTGAAATTATGCTTCTCCTGTGGTATTTGTACTGCAGGATGTCCTGTGACTGAAGTAGAGAATGAATACAATCCCCGAAAATTGATCCGGATGGTTTTATTAGGAATGAAGGAAGAGGTGCTCTCTTCCAATTTAATTTGGTTCTGTTCCCTTTGTTATACTTGTTATGCCCGCTGTCCCCAGAATGTAAAATTTACTGACATCATGGGGGTCCTGCGGGATATGGCGGTGAAGGAAGATCATGTCCATCCTTCATTTGTGAAGAATATTGATGAGATTGATCGCCTTTCTCAAACAATTCGCCACAAAATGGTTCGAGCCATTTTCCCTCAGAAGAAAGAGAATAAATCTATTGATTCAAAGAATCTCTTGAAGATCGCTCTTGAGAATATGAATAAGGAGTGAAAGGATTATGGGGCAAACAGGTGATGGAAAAATGATTGGGGCAGTTATGGTGGTTGGCGGAGGTGTCGCTGGAGTTCAATCAGCCCTTGATCTGGCGGATTCCGGATATAAGGTATATTTGGTTGAACGCGGCTTAAGTATTGGCGGTGTTATGGCCCAGTTGGACAAAACCTTCCCGACTAATGACTGTTCAATGTGTATTTTAGCGCCAAAATTGGTGGATACGGGAAGACATCAAAATATTGAAATTATCACCAATGCCGAGATTGAGGATGTAATTGGGGAAGAAGGGGATTTTAAAGTCCATGTAGTCAAACATCCCCGGTACATAGATGAGAGTAAATGTAATGGGTGTGGTGATTGCGAAAAGCAATGTCCGGTTGAAGTTCCTAATGAATTTGAGCAGGGGTTGTCAATGCGCAAGGCTATTTATAAACCCTTTGCTCAGGCAATCCCCAATAAATATTCAATTGACAAGCGAGGGAAATCTCCCTGTAAAATAGCTTGCCCATTAGGACAAAATGCTCAAGGATATATTGCTTTAATTAAAGAAAAAAAGTTTGCTGAGGCCTTTAAACTGATTAAAGAAAATAATCCCATTCCTATTGTCTGCGGACGTATCTGTGCTCATCCCTGTGAAGAGGTGTGTAAACGAGGAGAAATTGAGGAGCCTTTATCCATTGCCGCCTTGAAGCGCTTTGTGGCGGATTACGCTTATACTCATAATATCCAGGCTGACTTGAAACCGGAAGAGGCCAGAGCGGAGAAAGTGGCCATCATTGGTTCAGGACCTGCCGGGTTAGTTGCCGCTCATGATTTGGCCCTTAAAGGTTATCCGGTTACTATTTATGAGGCCCTTCCCGTGGCCGGCGGTATGCTGGCTGTGGGTATCCCGGATTATCGATTGCCTCGGGACATCTTACAGTCTCAAATTGATAATATCAAAGCCCTGGGAGTAGATATACGCTTAAATTCTCCTATTGATCCTCACTTTACCTATGAAGATTTAATTACTGAAGGATATAAAGCGGTCCTTATTTCCACAGGGGCCCATAAGAGTATTAAATTAGGAATTCCCGGCGAGGGGGCCAAAGGGGTTATTGCTTGTACGGATTTTTTGAGAGATGTAAACCTTGGCAAAAAGATCGAAGTAGGCAAACGAGTGGCTGTTATTGGAGGAGGAAATACCGCCATTGATTCAGCCAGAGTTGCTTTCCGGTTAGGGGCAGAGGAGATCAGCATTGTCTATCGCAGAACTCGT
>JAUWIR010000473.1 GCA_030605265.1 Pseudomonadota bacterium
AAATCAATAAATGCATATGTAAGGATGCCTAATACTCTTTGGTCAGCTCACGCTGGGTAAAGAGGAAATCATCCAACTCTTGGTGAAGCTTACGTTCCCTGGTTAAAAGCACGGTACTTTTTGAATCTTTGATTTTTATCATTTCAGTTCTATCTGCTCGCCAATTTTCCCCCTGATAGTTGGTTAATTGAGAGGCCTTTTTTTTCTTGTAAAAATTCATATTTTTATCGTAATAATAAGTTTCTATGGGAAAAAAGATATCTTTTCTTACATAGATAATTCGTTTGCCGTATCCCGTTGTTTTTAACCTTTGAGCAATAGGCAGGGCTTCAATAACAAAACAAGGGAAATTTTCAATCTTTTTTTCCCCTTTGTATTCATAAAGAAAATCATCAAGATTTTCTGTAGATAAGTCTTCAAAGGTAAAATCCGTGCCTACAAATTCATTGGTTTTCGCCTGAGGGGCTATCCGTTTGCTCTTTCCCAAAATAGGCAAAAAAAGCCATTGGTTATCTTCCCCGGCCCCTCTTTCCAAGGTTAAAAGAGCGGTATTTTTGACCATTTGAGGACCGGTAAATTTGATTAAATTTTTACATTTTTCCTCAACATCATATTTATTCCAAATCTCAAGAGTCCTTTCCCTCTGCTTTCCTGATGAGTCAGCGATGATCATGGTCAGGAGAGCATGCTCAGCCAGGGTTTTGCCTCTTTTTTGAACTTCCTCCATAATAAAGCGCCCTCTTTGTTCAGGAGTCAGGTGCCCTCTTCTTCCTAAAAATTTCTCTTGAGCAAAAATAGAGGGAGGACCTAAGAGAAAAATAATCATAACAAAAAAAATAATTTTACTTTTTTTCCTATTCATTTACTCTGTCCCTTATAGTACTGGTAATATTGATATTATTGGCAAAGTTAATACAATACAGCGCCACTATGGAGATGAGAAATATGAGGGGGATAAAGGTCTTAAAAAAATCTGACATTTTTATATGAAGATTAATCAAGATGGCGGCTTTGGCAATTTTATAACAAAAATATTTTGATATTAGTAGGGTAAGTGGTATAGAGGCGAAAATGGTGCAAATGACTATGACCAGTATCTCATAAAAAATAATAGAGCCGATTTCCCGTTTTCCAAAACCATTGGCCAATAAAATGGCGTATTCTCCTTGCCTGTTTATAATATTGAGGTAGAGATTAACAAAGATAATTCCTATGGCCAGCAGTATACTAAAGAAGCTGTATATAGAAATAAAGTTGGAAAATTTTTTTATACTCTTCATAAAAGTTCTTCTGGTTTCATCCTTTTGCACAATGTAACCAATAAAATCTATTTTTTGTAAATCTTTGCAGATGTCTTCAACAGGGCGGTTGATCAAAGACAAAAAAGCGCCTGTATATTTTCCTTCTTCCCCGGTAATTGCTTCAGCAGTCTTTACGGGAACAAAAGCCTGGCCAATGATAAAATTGTTCATCACCCCCACCAAAGTCAGTTTTGCCTTCCCTTTTTTCTTTCCTGTCTTTATTTCTATTTGATCTCCTATATTTATTCCCAAACGCTTTTTTAATTCATTATTCAGGATAATCCCCTTTTCTGTATCAGAAGAAAAAAATCTTCCCTGAACAATATCAGGTGTGATCAGAGAATTTTTATGTGAAATGCCGGTTACTTGGTAAGGTATTTTAAGGGAATTAAATTCTAAAACAGCAAAGCTCTTTTTATAATATTGTATTTTTGATATCCCTTTAATGTGTTTTAGACCTTCTGCCTTCTCTTTTTTTATCAGCCCATTAAAAGGAACAAAAACGTCCCACTTTTCCGATTTAAAAAAATACTCCACAGTTCGATGAATAGAGGTATCAGTAAGCAATAAGGCTTCGGCAACTGAGATCCCCAGTACAATTCCTGCAATAGATAAAACAAAGAAAATTTTTCTCCTGCTTATATTCCTAAAGCCAATTTTCGCCAGATCAGCTCTTTTCACCAGGGGATATATTTTTTTAGATAATTTTTCAGACAATTCACTTAAAAGCGCTTTATTCATGCGTGGCTTTTTTGGGGAACAGGTTATTTTTTTTGGCGATCTCCCAAGAAGTTGACTTGGACTATTTTTCATGATTTGAATTAGGGGAGCGCCGGCCGCTACCAGGGTCATTCCTAAACTAAAGAGGAAGGAAACAAAAAATGATGATAAATTATAGTAGCGAAAAATCAAAGGAAGTCCGGCCCCTTCCATGTAATTTTTTATAATAAAAGCTGCTAAAAAATTGGAAAAGGCCACCCCGAAACAATATCCTACCAATCCTACCAGAGCGCCTGCACTAATATACGTAATAAAAATATGCCAAGGGCTAAAGCCGTAAGTAAATAATATGCCGATTTGCTTGGTATCTTGTTGGATCATCCTGCTGAAGGAAAGAAGGAGTATGAGAAAGGAAACGAGAATAAATACCCCCACGATAGAGGGGAGAGCAAGAAAGAGGCTTTTCATGTCTCGATTTATTACTTTCACACTATATAAGTCATTTTGGAAAAAGATGCTTTTTAATTCAATTTCCCTTTTGGTAAAAATGGTATCAATGAATTGAACAAATTTTTTTGAATACTCCTTCTTTGAAAAAGTAAAAGAAAGATTATTGTAAATTTTATAGCCAAAAAGTTGTTTAATCATTTGCATAGGAAGGTATACTATACTCAAAGAATTTTTTACCGGCAGATAGAAATCCGGGTTTGAAGAAGTAACTAAAAATTCCGGATTAATCACTAACCCACTAATTTTGAATTTGGAGAAAAATCCCTGTAAGCCTATAGTAATTTCATCACCCGGACGATATCCTTTCTCTTTGGCAAATTGATAATCCAACAGAAGAGAATTTTCTTCATTTGTGAAATACCTTCCCTCCATGATTTTTAATTGGTTCACCATTGGCTCTTTTTTTTCATCAAGGAAAACCAATAATGAAGCAGTGAGCTCATTTTCCCCCTGTTCAATAACTCCCGGTAATATGAGCCGTTTTTCCAAGCTGGCCGGAGGGCAAGGCCATGCAATGTTCTGTAACTCATCTTCAGTAGCAGGCAGAAAGTTTACCTGTAAATCCGAAAGATGTAAGGATTCATACAAAGTACTGCAAGTTTTTCCTATGCTCCGAAGAGCTGTATGAGTTCCTGTATAAATAGTGACACTTAAAGCAATAGTGGCGATGATTATCAGGGTCCGATATTTTATTATCCATAGATCAAGAAGTATCTTTTTAAAATATTTTTTTGGAAACACGAATTTTTCTTAATCCTTATAAATTTCTTAGGCACAAAGGCACAGAGGCACAGAGGCACAAAGTTGACTTGCCTACTTGCTAAATAACTACTCGTTCATAGAAATTTCCATCTAGGTTTTCAATTCATGAACTTTTTGAAATTCAGTCATCGATTTGTTTTTATTTTTCTTTGTGCCTATGTGCCTTTGCCCCTTTGTGCCTATTCCCCAAAAATTCCACCTAGGCAATTCATTTTATTAAATAACTTGCCCATTCTTAATAGTTACAACATAATCTGCTAAATTGCTCACTCTTTCATTGTGAGTGGCAATTATAAAGGTAGTTTTTTCAGAGACTAATGATCTGAGCAGATTAATAATTTTTTCGTGATTTACTTCATCCAGATTGCCTGTAGGCTCATCAGCCAAAATTAAAGCAGGTTTTTTTACCAGGGCCCTGGCTACGGCGACTCTTTGCTGTTCTCCCCCTGAAAGCTGGCTGGGGAGACGATCCGCCTTATCCGCCATGCCCACCTTCTCTAAGTAGTGGTAACAAATCTCCTTTTTTTCTTTTTTTTCATAAAGGGTTAAATCTAAAATAATCTCTAAATTTTCTAAAGCAGAAAGAGTTGGCAATAGATTATAAAATTGAAAAATCATGCCGACTTTATTTCTTCTATAGAGCACTAATTTATGGGTCAACCGTATTTGATGTGGCAATTACCCCGTCAATTGGAATTGGTGTGGTCAATAAAATCAAGAAGTTATGTAAAAATAGGGCTAAATTATATAACCTTTGAATATCGGTGTATGAATAAAAATTGAATCCACCGGATTTTGCGATAACCACTTGTAATAATA
>JAUWIR010000023.1 GCA_030605265.1 Pseudomonadota bacterium
CCTGTATACTGTTTTGGCTAATAAGTTTTTGAATGATGGGGGTAATATCTATCATCTCAATTCGTTTATTTGTTTTTACAGGAATTTGATGCATACATTAGTCTCCTGTAATTGCTTGAAAACCATGTGGTTTTTAAACAATCATTGCAAATTTTAAATTTTAAAATTAAGGAATGCTTTGTTTTTCGCTGTATATCCTAACTTTTAACTTTTGTATTTTGCATTTTGAAATTTAAAATTCTACTCAAAGTGCCACCGGTTTTTGAGTAGTTACAGTCTCCTCGTATTTTTCAATATTCATCCCAATTTACCGGAACGAAAGATGGAAATCACTAACCAGATTCCCATAATGCCTGCAAAGAGAAATCCAAGGATACCAATAATAGGCATACCAAACATAGCCGGTCCAATTTTGGAATGCATGGCAATAGAGGATCCTATGATTAATGAAGAAATGATCAAACTGAAGGCAATTCGATTACTGGATCGATCGATTTCACGAATGATATGTTCCAGGCCCAGATGAACAAATTCTATCTCCAGTTCCCCATCTATGAGCTTTTTAACAATAATACGCAGCTGTCTTGGCAAAGGTTTTAAAAAATCGGCAATGTCGATTAATCCACCGGTAATATTCTTTAATACCCTTCGAGGATGGAACCTCTTTTTTAACAATTTTTCAGCGTAGGGGCGAGATATGGCCAGTAGACTGATATTAGGATCCAGTTCTGTTCCTATACTTTCAATAAAAAGGAGGGTTTTCCCTAATAGGATAAGATCAGTGGGAACTGATATATGATGCTTTATGGAGATTTCAATAATTTGATTAAGGATTTCTCCTATATGTAGATATTTTAAGGGACGATCCAGGTGAGTTTCCAGAAATTCAACGAAATCTCGCCGAAATTGACGGAGGTTAGTTTCCGGGGAGGTGAACCCAACTTTAATATACTCTTGTAATAGCTTTTCATAATCTTTACTTAAAAGGGCAAAAAAGATAGCTGAACAACTTTCTATAATCTCCTTATCTAATCTTCCCACGATCCCAAAATCAATTAATCCCAACACATCCTCAGCTAAGAGCAAGATATTCCCGGGGTGAGGATCACCATGGAAGAACCCATACTCCAGAATTTGTCGAAGAAAAACTTGGGTCCCAAGATGAGCGATTTTGGTAGTATCCCAGCCCCTTTCTTTTATTTTGTGGATTTGATTAATATGGATACCTTCCAGATACTGCAGGATTAATATTTTTTTCGTTGTCAGCTTCCAATATACTTTTGGGATGACCACATGGCGGTCATGAGAAAAATTATCAAAGAATTTTTGGGTATTACTGGCTTCAATAGTAAAGTCTAGTTCCCGTGTAATGGATTTGGAAAATTCTTCCACGATCCCCATAGGAGAATAAGCTTTACTTTCAGGAACATAGCGTTCAAGTAAATGGGCTAATTGGAAAAGAATGCTGATATCTGTTTTAATGATCTGGCTGATATGGGGCCTTTGTACCTTGACCATGACAGTTTGATTATCAGCAAAAGTAGCTTTGTGAACTTGGGCAATGGAAGCTGCAGCAAAGGCGGTTTCTTCAAAAGAAGAGAATACTTTTGTAAGGGGTTTGCCCAGTTCTGTTTCTACTTGCTTTTTTATAGCCTCAAAGGAGACAGGAAGGACATGGCCCTGAAGTTTTTGGAATTCTTCAGCAAATTCTTTAGGGATAAGATCCGGACGAAGGCTTAAAAGTTGGCCAAGTTTAATAAAGGTGGGCCCGAGTTCTTCAAAAACCATCCGTACTCGGATAGGCATGGTTATGCGATCAGTTTCTATTTCCGGAAATTTTTTTAGACCAAAGACTTTGCGGCCGACAGTGATAAGGTGCTGGAGATTTAATCGCTCAATGAGATGTCCAAAGCCGTTTTTGACCAGAACATTGATAATGGTTTGCAGTCTGCGTATATTTTTATAGGTTTGATTGAGCGCCATGATTGAGATTCAATCAGGGTTGCTCTTTCACTTCAGGCTGCTGTTCTTTTTTTTCAAAATCAGCAACTTTCTTTTCCAGTTCGGCAATCTTTGTTTTCAATTCTTCGATTTCATTTTTCGTTGCAGGGCAGGTTTTCATATATTTGTGAATCGTTTCCATGATCTTCCGCTCTTTGTCTTTAGCTTCAGTTTGCACTTTCTCGATAATGTTCTTGAGAAGGCCCTCTCCTTCTTTGCGACTAATTTCGCCTTTATGAATCATTTCCTCTATGAAATTTTTTGTTTTTTCCTCAGAAAAGGTTATAATTCCCCATCCGGCAGAAATGAGCTTTTGAATAAAATCTGAAACTTTACTGCTCTCTTTTTTTTCTTTTTGCTTACTTTCATCACACATGTTATTCCCCCTTTGTTTGCCCTTATGGTTGCCTTTTGTTTGATGATAAAACTCTCAAAACTCTTCTTTCCTTATCGTTATTCTTTGATTATTTTTTGTACCTCCTGTAAGGCTTCAGGTAAGTTTTCCGGTTTTGTGCCCCCTGCTTGCGCCATATTGGGTCGTCCTCCTCCACTTCCCCCAACTATAGAGGCAATTTTTTTTATAATTTTGCCGGCATGAAATTTTTTGGTGAGATCTTCTGTTACCACAGCCACTAAATTGACCTTGCCGTTTAAGGTAGTACCTAAAACAATAATCCCTGATCGCAGCTGATTTTTCAGAATATCAGCCATGTTCCTTAAGCCCGCCTGATCCAGTTCAACTTCTTTTAGATGATGGGTGATCAGAGGAACCCCCATTATTTCTTGGCGATGCTTCAGGATATCTTTGCTGAGAGTGGCTGAGAGTTTATTTTTCAGTTGCAGAATTTCTTTTTCCTTTTGGCGCAGGGTATTGGTTAATTGTTCCACTCTTTTACTGATATTATTTACGTCAGTTTTTAATAATTCAGCTGTGGAGGAAACCTCATGGTCTAATTGTTGAAAATAATCAAATGCGCTCTTTCCACTTAAGGCTTCAATTCTTCTTACTCCGGCGGCAATACTTGATTCATTAATTATCTTAAATAGACCTATTTCACCTGTACGCTTTGTGTGAGTTCCCCCGCATAACTCAGAACTGAAATCAGCTACCTGAACTACTCGAACCTCTTGGTCATATTTTTCACCAAATAGGGCAACGGCAATTTTCACAGCTTCATCAAGATTCATAACTTTTGTGGATACTTCAAGATCTTCTCGTATTTTTTTATTCATCAGAGCTTCAATTTTGGCTAATTCATCAGGAAGAACGTTGGTAAAATGAGTAAAATCAAAACGCAATTTATCCGGCGCTACTAATGAGCCGGCTTGTTTTATATGATCTCCCAGAATTTGCCTGAGGGCTGCCTGCAGTAAATGAGTGGCTGTATGATTTCCGGCAATATCACCTCGCCTTGACTGATCAACTTTAGCCTGGATTGTGTCACCTTCTCGAAGGCTTCCTTTTTCAATTTTGCCGTGATGGATGATGAACTGATGAGAAGATTTGGTGTCCAGAACAGTTAGGCGGGTCCCTTCATGCTCTTCGCGCATTTCCTCATACTTTGAAATATTTTTTTTTATATTTTCGCGTATTCCTTCATGCTCCGGGATACCTTCACTTCCACTTATTCTTTCATGCTCCAAGATGCCTTGATCACCAACTTGCCCGCCCTTTTCTCCATAAAAGGGGGATTGATCAAGGATAATATCAACCTCTTCACCGCAACTTGCTTCTTTTACCCTTTCCCCATTACGAAGTACAGCCAAAACCTTTGCCGACGACTCAAGAGAATCGTATCCGAGAAAAGTGGTCGTGGGAAGCTTCTTGGCTAATTTTTCATAAAGCCCTGTATGGGCGGGAGTCTCTGCTCCCATCCCCTGCCAGGATTGTCGAGCCATGTTCCGTTGATTTTCCATGGCTGCCTGAAATCCGTTCTCATCAAAGGAAAGGTTATTTTCTTTTAAGATGTCTTGGGCAATATCTACAGGAAATCCGAAAGTATCATAAAGTCGAAAGATTTCCTCTCCACTGATAAGTTTTTCTCCACTGCCGGCAGCTTTTTCCATGACCTCATTTAAAACAGCCATACCTCTTTCCAGAGTATGGATGAAACGCTCTTCTTCTTGCTGAATGATTGTTTCAATGAATTGTTGCCGGTCCTCAAGGTCGGGATACGGTCCTCCCATAACCTTAATTACCTGATCAATAGTTTTATAGAGAAAGGGTTTGTCAATACCCAGCATTTTACCATGACGGGCTGCTCTTCGGATAATTCTTCGTAAGACATAATCTCTGCCCTCATTAGCCGGCAGAACTCCATCATTAATCAAAAAAGTACAAGCGCGAGCATGGTCGGCAATCACACGAAGGGAAAAATTATTTTTAGTCTCAAAGGGCTCAATTTGGTATTTTTTTCCGGAAAGCTCTTCTAGAAATGTTATGGTCGGCCGGAAAAGGTCTGTTTCATAATTTGATCGAGTGCCTTGTAAAACTGCAGCAATCCTCTCTAAGCCCATGCCTGTATCAATACTAGGTTTTGGCAGGGGTGACAATTTTCCCTGCTCTGAGCGAAAATATTGCATAAACACCAGGTTCCATAATTCTAAATATCTACCACAATCACAAGTAGGGTCGCATTGGGGATTAGAGCAGCTAAACTGCTCTCCCTGATCAATGATGATTTCCGAGCAAGGCCCGCAGGGGCCTGTATCCCCCATAGCCCAAAAATTATCTTTTTCCCCTAAGCGAAGGATTTTTCCTTCAGGAAGGCCAATATGTTTATTCCAGATCTCAAAGGCCTCATCATCGTCCAGATAGATGGTGATAGTCAGTTGCTCTTGAGGAAGTTTGAAGCGATTAACCAAAAGTTCCCAGGAAAGTTCTATGGCCCTCTCTTTGAAATACTCTCCAAAGGAGAAGTTGCCCAGCATTTCAAAAAAGGTATGATGTCTGGCCGTGTATCCCACGTTCTCTAAATCATTATGCTTTCCTCCAGCCCGCATACATTTTTGGCAGGTAGTGGCTGTGGGCACAGGCCGTGGGACTTTGCCGGTAAAAATATCCTTAAACTGCACCATGCCGGCGTTGGTAAAAAGGAGAGTGGCATCGCCTTCGGGAATAAGGGAGGAGCCGGCGAATAAATGATGATCATGTTTTTGAAAGAATTGTAGAAAGGTGTCTCTTATTTCTTTAGATGTCATACGATGTTCATCATCCTTGATAAGCAATTCATGGCCGGTTTTCTAATATCTTCATTTATCTCAACAAGATATTGCATTTTTACTAAGGCATCCTTCACTGATTGAAGGGTAATTTTTTTCATATCGTGGCAGATCATGGTATTGGCAAAAGAATAGAATTTTTTTTCAGGGCAGGCGGTTTGCAGTACATAGGCCATGCCCTCTTCTGTTCCAACAATGAACTCTTTTGCTGAAGACGAATTAGCGTAACGAAGCATCCCTGAAGTGCTGGTGACGCAATCAGCTAATTCTAAAATCTCCGGTGAGCACTCCGGGTGGGCCATAAATTTTGCTTCAGGATATTCAGCCTTCATTTTCAATACTTCTTCCCGCTGCAGTTGGTGATGGGCCGGGCAGTTTCCCTCCCACAAGATCATTTGCTTGTCTGTGTTTTTGGCCACATATTGAGCAAGATGTTTGTCCGGAATGAGGAGGACCTGTTTGGCGCCATTTAAGGAATTGACTACTTTTACTGCATTGGCTGAAGTGCAGCAAATGTCACTTTCAGCTTTTACATCTGCTGAAGAGTTTACGTAACAGACAATGGTTGCCTCAGGGTATTTTTTGCGCATGGCCCTTACTTGCTCCACATTAATGTAGTCAGCAAGAGGACATCCGGATTCTTTTTCCGGCAGTAAAATTTTTTTCTCCGAAGAGAGGATGGAAGCAGTCTCCGCCATGAAGCGGACGCCGCAGAAGACGATTATTTCCGCTTTTGTCTTTGCAGCTGCACGGCTTAACTCCAGGGAGTCTCCCTGAATATCAGCTACCTGAAAAATTTCCGGTCGCTGGTAATTGTGGGCCAAGATAACGGCCTTTTTCTTTTCCTTTAATTCTTGAATTTCTCTTATTAACTCTTCACTTTCTTTAGATAATGAAACCATTTTTTTCCTTCCACCTTTTAGTCAAGCTCTGCTACTCGAATCAGATGCGGTTTTTCTGTAACAAAGGACAGAGTATTAATTTTATCGAGTGCATGTTTAATATCTTGCTCCAGGGCTTCATGGGTCATCATAACGATAGGTACTGATCCTCCAATTTGACGGCCTTTTTGAATCACGGAAGCAAGACTGATGTTATGTTCTCCCAAGATGCCGGAAATGTTTGACAGCACGCTTGGTTTATCCAAAGCGGAAAATCGCAAATAATAAGAGGAAACAATCTGATTGATGTCTTTTATTTTTTTTTCTTTTTGCCGGCAGAAGGAGGTTGGGGTTATTCGGCGGGTAATATTTTTTTGAATATTTCTGGCAATATCAATTACATCACTTACCACAGCGCTGGCTGTTGGTTCTTCTCCGGCGCCCATACCGTAAAACATAGTGGAGCCCACTCTGTTGCCAATAACATAAATGGCGTTATAGGCCCCATCCACAGTTGCCAGGAGATAATCCTTAGAAATCATTGTAGGATGGACCCGTGCTTCAATTTCATCATTAACATCTTTGGCTAAAGCCAGTAGCTTGATTTTATATCCCAACTCTCGTGAGAATTGTAAATCAAGAGGGCTGATTCGGTCAATTCCTTCAGTATATATTTGCTCAAGGGTAATGCGTGTGCCAAAGGCCAGGGAAATCAAAATAGCCAGTTTATGGGCAGTATCGATTCCCTTAATATCATAAGTAGGGTCAGCTTCAGCGAACCCGTGTGCTTGCGCTTGTTGGAGGACTTGCTCAAAAGGGCTTTTCTTTTTCTCCATTTCAGTAAGAATGTAATTGGCCGTACCATTAATAATCCCATAGATTGATTTGAGGCTATTAGCTGCCAGGCCTTCCTTTAGAGCACGAATAATGGGGATTCCGCCCCCAACACTGGCCTCAAAACCAATATCAACTTCTTTGTCGGCAGCTGCTTGAAAGATTTCCTCCCCATGTTGAGCTAATAAGGCCTTGTTGGCAGTTACTATATGTTTTCCCTCAGCTATTGCTTTTAAAAGGAAGCTTTTGGCCGGCTCATATCCTCCGATTAATTCTATAACAATTTGAATTTCAGGATCATTGAGAATGTCCTCTGCATTCTGAGTTAATATTTCTGAAGGGAGATTAAGATGTTTAGCGTTTTCAAGATTGATATCGGCTATTTTTTTTAGTTGCAATTTTTCTCCCAAGTGAGCAAATAGTATTTCATTATCCCGGGTGAAAATTTTTGCAACTCCCATACCTATGGTACCTAATCCAATAAGACCAACAGAAATGCTCATGTTCCCTCAACTTATGATTTGATAAACTTTTTAGACAGGATAACAGGATTAACAAGATAATTTTAAATCCTGTCTATCAACTTCAATAACTCTTTAACTATTTCATTTTTATAGTAAAGTAATGGCTTTTTGTGATTTTGTATTAATGTCTCAGATATATTTCTACATCTCTTATAAATACTTTCAAGAAAGCCAAATTCCATCTTATTATAAACAAAATATGCGCACCCCCAATAATTTGTTTCGAAAATAACCTTATAACACTCTGAAAAATATAATTTTCATCATTCGTGGTGGCTAGGAGAACCATGAATGTTTGTTCTGTCAATTCTCTATATTCCATATAATCTCCTTCAAGTTGTGATAAATCTTTTTGATTAACTGGATTTAAATCATGTTTATCCTGTTATCCTGTCAAATATTTTTTTAGATTAGTGAATCTAAAAATCTAATTGAACAGGTTGTATTTTTTATAAAAACCGAGAAATAATAGAGAAAACTAAAATAAGAAGGGTGTTAACAAAAATTAGGAGGAATAGTATATGTGTTACAATTGTGGGTGTAATATGCGGGATAATGATATGGGGGACCCAAGAAATATCACAGATAAAACCTTTAGGGAGGCAGCGGAAGCCTCAGAGCAAACTTTGGAGGAGGCCAAAAGAAATACTCTTGAACTTTTGAAGCTGGAAATGGAAAAAGCCATAGTTACCAAATAATTTTTATATTACTGTGATTTTCGGTAAATAGCCGTCTGGAATGAAGACAACCTCAGAATCTTTAAATGATATTTATTTTTTACTGATGTATCGATGGTAATTGGAGTGTGGTTTTTTTTAGTTTGAAATAGCCAGTGTTGTTTTATAGAACATGACCATATCATTGGTAAGTTTTTGTAAAGAAGGAAGATGAAGATAAATTTGATGTCCTGCCGGGTAATAGGAAATGGTAATATTGTCCCTCAAAGAATGGTCAATCCCCAGGTGTTCTATGGTGTAGTTGCTTGAAAAGTATGGTGTGGTTAAATCATAATAGCCACAAGCAAAAAATACCTTTAAAGTATTATTTTTCATTATTGCTTCTTTTAAGGCTACGGCTTTGTTAACATACCCTTGTCTTCCTTTGATGCCTGAAGTCCATTTCCATTTTTTATTTACCTCCCTGTTGAGGACCTGATAGGGACGATCAGAGGAAAAATTGAGCTCTTTTTTTAAGTAAGTACTGATAGTGGCCTTTAAGGGGCCGGTTACGATAAACAAAGACGGATCAAATTCACTATATTCATTTGTCGGATCAGTGTCGGTACTGATAATTCGGCCATCCAATAATCCTATTATGCGCTGTTCTTTTTGGAGTAAACGAGCAGTAAAATCATAGGGGGTAATTCGTAGGTTTTTTTTTTCAAGAAGATCCATTGGCAGGCCTGTGTAAAAAGCTAACTTTTCGAGTATTTCTTTTCGTTTGTCAATTGGCAAAGAAGCTCCTTTCACCAGGGCAAGATAATATTCTTCTATGGCCCACGATTGCGCCTTTTGAAGGAGTGTGGTGATATCCTCAGGACGCTCCTGTAATTTATCATGATACCAGGCAGTTGCGGTTAAGGTAGGAAGGGATAAACAGTATGGTAAGTCATTTCCCGGTTGGAATTCAATGGTATGAAAATCCAGGACAGGGGAAATGAAAATAAGACCATTAAGATTGATATAGAGGGTATCTTGTAAATAGGCAGAAAGCCCTGCAGCCCTTGTGGAACCATAACTTTCGCCGGCAATAAATTTTGGTGACAACCATCGGTCATATTTTATCAGGTAAAGTTGAATAAATTCAGCCATAATTTTAATATCTTCTTTTACACCATAGGACCCTTCAGGGGCTAAGTCAGGAGATGTGAAACTGTAACCAGTGCCCACTGGATCAATAAATACAAGATCAGTAAAGGGAAGCCAGGTATTTTCATTGGGGATCAATTGATAGGGTGGGGTCACAATACTTCCCCCATTTTTCCACAAGACGCGCTTGGGGCCAAGAGCACACAGCTGCAAAAATACCGAAGCCGCCCTGGGGCCTCCATTGAAAACAAAAGTAATTGGCCTTGTATCTTTGCTCTTTTTATCCATTTTTTCATAAGCCATGAAAAAAACATTGGCATTTTTTTTCTTTTCCTGCTCGTTTATATTGAGATATCCGGTAATAGTCCGGTAGTCTATTTTCTGACCATTTAATTTTATTGAATGATCTTTGATTATTGGGGAACATTCAGAAGAGGCGTTTTGGGGTGATTCTTTTGGGGGGCTTGTTTTTTCTTGTGCCTTTACTACAAGTGTTTGTAAATTTATGATTATGAGAAGAAGGATGCAAAGAGTCCCAGCTTTTTTTTTCACGGCCTTATTCATTGATTGTTTTTTTACACAATAAGAGCTTTTTACTCTACACAGGTTTTACTGTTTTTCGAATGTAATACAATTAATCGGAAATTTTTATTCAGAAAGTTGCTTTTTCTTTTAATCTTTAAAGTGGTAATATCTTTTTTCTGTGCTCAAAAGAAAGGGAATTATATTTGTTGCAGAATTTTTTATCAGGAGATATAGTGTATAATGTATGGGAAGAACAATTATAGGTTTTAGGTGCTTAATAAAAAATTATCCAGAGAGAAGGTGACTATATTGGAGTTATCACAAAGTAAAAGGAAAATTCTTCTTACCTGTTCAAAAAAAATATCACCATTTTTACGAAAAGAGCTTGAATTTGCCGGATTTCCAATAGTAAGTGAAAAAGAATCCAGCGTTGAAACAGAAGGCACCTTCAATGATTGCATGAAGTTAAATCTTTCCATTCGAACGGGGCAACGAATTCTTTTTCTCATAGAAGAATTTTTTGCTAAAAATCCTTCGGAACTTTACAAAAGAGTGGTGAGTATTAGCTGGGAGGATTATATTCCTCAAGATGGATATGTAAGTGTTTTGGCTATAGTTGATAATCCAACAGTAACAAATTCTTTATTTATAAATCAAAAATGTAAAGATGCTATTGTTGATCGGATAAAAGAAAAGTGCGGCCAACGCCCTGATTCCGGTCCCAGCAAGAATAAAGCGGTAATTTATGTATATTGGAAAAAGGAGTCCTGCAGCGTTTATCTTGATACTTCGGGTGAGCCCTTATCCAAAAGGGGATATAGAAAACTTCCTTTTCAGGCACCTATGCAGGAAAGTTTAGCTGCCGCAGTCATTCAAGCAACAGGATGGGAGGGAAAGGGGAATTTTGTAAGCCCTATGTGCGGCAGCGGTACATTAGCCATAGAAGCAGCCTTGATCGCTCTTCATAAATCTCCGGGATTATTGAGGAGTAATTATGGATTTATGCACTTTAAGGGGTTTGATAAGAATAAGTGGTATGAATTGAGAAAAGAAGCCAAGGCAATAACCAGAAAATCTTTCTCCGGAAGGATTCTAGCTACGGATATTAACCCACAAGCTATTGAAGCTGCTCAAAAAAATGCCAAAACTGCCGGAGTAGACAATTTAATTGAATTTCAGGTGAGGGATTATTCAAACACTATTCTACCTGAAGGCGGGGGCATAGTTATTCTTAACCCGGACTATGGTCAGCGGAGAGGACAGGTTGAGCAGCTAAAAGATGTCTATAGGGGAATAGGTGATTTTTTTAAGAATCAGTGTCAGGGGTACACCGGGTATATTTTTACAGGTAATTTTGAACTAGCTAAGGAAGTTGGGCTGCGGACCAAAAGAAGGGTCCCCTTTTTTAATAGCACTATAGAATGCCGATTGATGGAATATGAATTGTACAAGGGAAGTAGAAAGGTGAAATGCTCATGACTTTTTTTCTAATTAAGGATATGCCCTCAAAAGTTCGGGGTAAAGGTAGCTGAATTTGAATCAAGGGATTGTAAAAATCCATTTTCAAACCCTAAGTTTAAAACAAAATTTTCAACCTCGTGGTATTCTTTCGGGGTAAGATGTCGATTCAATTCAGGAAATTTATTTGCCTGGTGAACCGGATAGTATTGGGACATAAGGGAAATCTGGGTTTCTGTTCCTAAATGTTCAGCTATCCAAAGGAAAATTTTTTTACTATCCTCTATCTGATTCGGTAAGATAAGGTGCCGAATGATCAATCCTTTTCGCATAATCCCTTGATCATCAAAAACCGATCCGGCAGTAATTTTTTTCATGGCCATAATTGATTGAGAAGCAAAAAGAAAATAATCGGGAAGAAGGGAGAATTTCATGGCCAGGGCTTTGTCAAAATATTTAAAGTCCGGAAGAAAAATATCAACAAGCCCCTCCAGTTGTTGAATGGTTGCTTCTTTTTCATATCCATTACTATTCCATACTATGGGCGCCTTAATTTCTTCTTTTAACCCTGGCAGGATGGTGAGCAGTTGATTTGAATAATGTGTTGGGGAGACAAAATTAAGGTTATGCACACCTGAGATGTTAATTAATTCCTTGCACCTGCTGATAAAGGCTTCAGGGTTAATGATCTCTCCTTTATGAAAATGCGAGATTTCATGGTTTTGACAAAAATGACAGGAACTATTGCAAAAGGAAAAAAAGATAGCCCCGGAACCCTTTGTACCACTGATACACGGTTCTTCCCAGAAGTGGGCCATCATCTTGGCAATAACCAATTCCCCGGGCGCTCTGCAAATCCCAACCTTCGATTCTCGATCCACTCCGCATTCAAAAGGGCAGCATTTACAGTTCATAGAACTTTTCCAGGATAAAAAATTTTAAGTATCTTCCCTCAGGAAAACTTAAATTATAGGCATGGTCAAAGGGTTGTGAGGTATTTGCCACTAACCTGATGAAGCATCGAGCATTGACTGATGATTGGTGAAGGATTTTAATAAAGGTCAGCTCATCAATATGGGTGGTACAAGAGGAAGAAATCAACAAGCCCCCAAGAGGCAGCTTTTCCAAGGCTTTTGAGTTAATGGTTGTATAAGCCTTGATGGCATTTTTCACTTGTTCTCTCTTTTTGGCAAATGAGGGGGGATCAAGGATAATAAGATCATAATCTCCTTTTTTCAAGTTTTTGAGAATATCGAAAACATCCTCTGCCAGGAATTGGTTTTTTTTGACATTCATTCGGTTGGCTTCAAAATTTCGCTTGGCATATTCAAGGGCTGGTTTTGAGATATCAACACTAGTCACACTTTTTGCTCCGCCATGAAGGGCATATATTGAAAAGCCCCCGCTATAGGAAAAACAATTGAGGACTTTTTTGTTTTGGCAAAATTGTGCCGTTAGATTTCTATTCTCCCGCTGATCTAAGAAAAAACCGGTTTTTTGCCCTTTCTGAAAATTAACCCAAAAATTCAGGTTATTTTCCTTAATGAGGACCTCTTCTTTATCTTCGCCAAATAAAAGCCCAACTGGCTGCGTTTTTAATCCTTCCTTGCGACGGATACCTAGATCACTTCTTTCATAAATAGTGCTTGGTTGAAAGATTCCCTTTATGGCCTCAACTATTCCTTCGCGGAATTGGTCCATCCCTAAGGTGTGAATTTGCATGACAAAAACATGGTGATATTTATCAACTATTAACCCGGGCAGTAAATCACTTTCCCCAAAAACAACTCGATAAGAATCCGTATTGGTTGGCAAAAGTTTTTCCTTGAAGGTTTTTAGTTGGGAAATCCTTTGCTTAAAAAAGGATTTATTAATTTTTTCATCTTTCCAGCTGATAATTCTGATTCTTATTGATGAATGCTCATTATATAAGCCAATAGCCAAAAATTGATTCTTTTCATCAATTACAGTGCAAATTGCCCCATTGGTAATATTTTTAGGGACTTTTTTAATTCCTCTAGAGTATATCCATGGGTGCCCGTTGCGAATACTTTTTATACGATCGTTTTTTACTTCGATTGGAGGATAGAAGTGCATAAGAGAAGCTTTATTCTTTCTTTATTTTGCTGATTTTTAGCCATTCATCGTCGGCCATATCCAACTTATAACCTTATTCAGTCTGTCATTAGTCTTAGTCTATCAGATTTGGAAAAATGAGAATTATAAGGATGATTATCATAGTTAATTAATCATTCGTTACTCATTTCTCACCAAATACAATCGCTTCATACACTTCTATTTTGGTTTTTGGATCTTTCCAGGCATCTTTGGGAAGGCTTGCCTTTTGGCATAAACTTTCCAGGAATTTATTTTTATCCGGGAGCTGTTCCCACACCTGGGGCAAATAAGTTGCTTTATGCCATCCCTGACTTAAAATCACACCGTCTTTATTAGGCCGCAATTGCTTCTTTAAATCTTCGCCATTGGTAAATTGGATTTGCCTGGGCAAAGTAAGAATACTGATCTCCAGGTCTATTTGGTCCAGCTCATCTTTTCTTAAAGCAGGGAACCTTGGGTCATGGAAAGCTGCATTAAGGGCATTTTCTTCAATGCAATCACACAAGCGTTCATGAGGAAGGATGGCGCCGATGCACCCACGAAGGGCCCCCTTTTTATGCAAAGTCACAAAACAGCCTCGTTTTTCCTTTAGGTAAGCGGAAAACTCGGTTTTCTGTTGGGAGGGCTTTTTCCCTCCCCTGAGTAAAACATCAGCTATGGTCTCACGGGCAAGATTGAGAAGGTTTTTCTTGTCTTTTTCAGAGACCTTTTCCTGGTTTTCTATTTTTGAATCTGATTGACTTTGCTCATTTTCTTTGCCTGATTGGTTGGTAAAGGCAATACTGGTATATCCGACAACCTGGCTTTTTTGTCCGGAGGTATCCCCGGAGTTTCGATAATCAAGTAGGTGACCTTCCCATCCTTTTTGTCTGGCAATTTCCATAAGCACCATTACTGGAATTTTCCCACAAGCTTCACATTCGGCCATTTCCCCCAAATTGAGGCTGGTTATTGCCTGAGTGCAGATTTTGTCTAATCCTACAGCTTGATCATAGGGGTAATAATGAGAAAGGTCAGAGCTGGCTACAATGAGGGTATTTTTATTTACATGGGGCAGAAGGGCCTCGGCAATCAGTTTTGCTTTGATCTGGCCCACAATAATAGGGACCAATTCAAAGTCTGTTAATATTTTTTGTAAAAAGGGCAATTGTACTTCTAAAGAATGCTCTCTTTGATGCATTGACGGAACAGGTGAGAATAATTTTTGTTGCCGTAAGGTAGCTGCAATTGCTGATAGAGGGATGGTACCTAACGGGGTCTCATAATAATCCACCTCAGGGATTGAAGCCTTAGCTATTCCAATAGAGTGGCTGGGGGCAAGCACAATCACCATCTTAGTGGCGGGATCTATCTGTTTATATCCTGAAGCAGCCACAATCCCGGAATAAATATACCCTGCATGGGGTGAGACCAAGCCTCTGATATTAGGCAGTGGCCCTCCTTTTGCTTCCTTAAAGAATTCATCAATCATCTTGGTAAGAGTATTTTTTTCTCCAGGGTAGAATTGTCCGGCTACAACCGGGAGTCTGATTCTTTTTTCCTTTTTGTGATGAGGATCTTCTTTGGCATGACAAGAATTTGAAAGAATAAATAAAAGTAGGAAGAAAAAGCTAAAGAAAAATATGTTTTTCATTTCTATCTCCTTATTTTTGGCTCTTTATAGCTGCTGTTTTTTTTCCCCATCTTCCCTTGACGGCTTGATTACAGAAACGGCATTTTCCTTCTTTTATATCTACCGAAAGAAGAGTATATCCTCTTCTTTTAATGACTGCTTTTTGACAATTGGGGCAGATTATTTTGTCGCATTCTGCAGGGACATTCCCCACATAGACATGATGAAGGCCTTCTTTTTTCGCTATGGATTTGGCTTTGAGTAATACCTCAACAGGGGTGGGAGGCAGTTTGGTAAGCTTGTATTTTGGGAAAAATCTGGAAAAATGCAAGGGATAATCAGGCCCAAGATTTTTAGTAATCCAGTTACACATTTTTTTAATCATTTCATAATCGTCAGTGTAGGTAGGTATAATGAGGTTAATAATTTCCAACCAGACACCCTGTTGGTGAAGGGTTTTTAAAGTGTTTAGTACAGGTTCCAGGTGACCGCCGTTAAGTTTCCAGTATATCTCATCAGAAAAGCTTTTAAGATTAATGCTCCCTGCATCAATCACATTGCAAAGTTTTAAAAGGGCTTTTTCAGAAATATAACCATTACTTACATAAATAGTTTTTATTCCTTCATCGTGAGCTAAAGCTGAGATATCGAACATATATTCATAGAAGGTGGTTGCTTCGGAATAGGTGAAGGCAATGCTGCGGCAATTATATTTTTTCGCTAATTGAACTATTTGACTAGGGGATAAGTCCATATTACGGGTCTTATCAGGAGTTGTTCGGGCAATTTCCCAGTTTTGGCAATTCAAACAGGTGAAATTACACCCGGCCACAGCCAGGGAAAAGGCCCGTGTTCCCGGATGGAAGTGCAAAAGCGGTTTCTTTTCCACCGGATCTGCATGGACTGTGCATGGATTACCATAAGAGATTGAATAGAGCCTGCCTTTGATATTTACTTTTGTACCGCAGGTCCCCTTTTTTCCCGGGTCAATAAGGCACTCATGAGGGCAGGTTTGACATTGCACCTGATTTTTTCCTAGTTTTTTATAAAAAAAAGCCTCTTTACGATGAGGATCGGCAGGTGTAAAATGAGCGTTTGCCAAAGCGGAGTGCCAGGGACAAAGAAGAAATCCTGTACCACAAACAGCGCGTAAACTGTTTTTTAGAAATTCTTTCCTGGTGTATTTCTTCAATAAGGTTTTCTCCGTAAATGTTACTTGGATTATTGTAACTTTGTTTTGCTACTTTTATCGGAGGACGGAAAAGTGCTCCGGAGTATAAATAAACAATGACTATAATATTATCATACTTTAAAAGGTAATGAAAAGGATAAATTCAAGAAACTCCAGGCGGATACTAATTAGAAAAGCTATTTCTATAATTCAATGCAAAAGATATCTTTTGGAAGGTATACAAATTAGGCGATTAACCTGGCAATGGTTCATTGGCAAGAGGGAGCGTGAAAGCGATACGACCTCCTGGATAAGGATTAGTCAACCAGCCAGTAGCGGATCTTTTGATCAAATCAGAAGATTTGCGAGCACAGCGAGGTGAAGGGTGTATGCCCTGAATCTGCCCCTTAGCCCCGAGAAAATTTGAATTTTGGGAAAGTGCTGATCCTGTATGTCTA
>JAUWIR010000381.1 GCA_030605265.1 Pseudomonadota bacterium
GGTTCTTCTATGTTTGGCGGCGGACTTTATGGTTCTTCTATGTTTGGCGGCGGACTTTATGGTTCTTCTATGTTTGGCGGCGGACTCCAAAGTAATTTGTTAAATCCCTATTCAATGATGATGGGGGGAGGCAATATTACGAGTTTGTTAATGATGAGTCTTTTGGGTGGATTACAAACTCCAACGGCAGCTGTAACACCTGCTGTCACGACAACCACTACTCCAGCAACTACGATAGCAGCTGAGTAGCAGCTGAGATCAGTCTTTAATTATTTTTAGACAATTTGGCGCAATGGTGGCAAAAAAGACTTTTTTAGTGGCGTTAGTAGCCGCCATTGCCCTTGTTAGTAAGGCATTAATGCTATTATAAGGGCATTAATACTATTTAAGGCTTCCAGATAGTAGGAAATCCTGCATGGTCGAACCTATGCAGGATTTCCTATATAAGAAATGCTTCATTGCCATTAACAGATCAAATGAAAAGCAGCACCGAAATACCCTGTGCCAATTTTACAACTACAGAATTAAGATTCAAGGAATCTTAATTTAGGGGACTAAATGAAGCTGATAATGCAAGTAAAGAAATTGATTAAAGCTTTAAAAATTTGGTAAGAAGCTTTCGATCGTACTTAAATGTACACTCTTAGGATAATAGGAAGGCTAAAAACATATTGATGGGGAACTGGATAACTTATAAAACTAAAATACATGAAGACAAAAATGAGAGAGTAGTTTTAGATGGCCCGGCATCTTTTCAAGTGCGCATCGTCCAGGTATAAATGGAAAGGATTGAACTAAAATATATTCAAAATCAAGAAAAAAATAATCTAAAAAAAAGATAAACTAATACAATTAGTTAAGCTGAAAAATTAACTCGCCCAGTTATGGAAAATCCGTAATAAAATAGATTAAAGGATATTTTTTTCTTCCTCAGGCTCACCCTCTTTGATTCCATACCGCTCCATTTTGTAACGCAAGGTATTCCGGTTAATCCCTAGGAGTAAAGCAGCCTGAACCTTATTACCCAGTGTCTTGCGGATGGCTCGCTCGATCATCTCTTTTTCTATGATGGATATGATATCTAATTCCGGATTCTCCTTAATAAGAGTGACGATTTTTGCAAATAATTGATCCATTAACGGGGTAAGATCGGTAACCAATTTTTGGGTTTCCAGCTTTGATGCCTCACCGGAGATTATCTGGCTTGGAAGGTTTTCCGGGAGGATCTCATTCCCTTTGCAGATAATAATGGCCCTTTTGAGGGCGTTTTCTAATTCCCGCACATTCCCGGGCCAGTGATAGCCGATTAAAAGCTCCATGCTCTCAGCTTTGATTCCGGCAATTTGCTTATTCAGCTCTTTGGTATAGCGAGATAAAAAATACTGTGCCAGTTGTGGAATATCTTCTTTTCTCAATCTCAAAGGGGGAAGATAAATGGGTAAAACATTCAGCCGATAGTAAAGGTCCTCCCGAAACCACCCTTCTTTAACCCCGGCTTCTATATTTTTATTGGTAGCAGCTATAAGGCGAACATCAACAGTGATAGTTGCCGAGCTTCCCAAACGCTGAATTTCACCCTCTTGAATTGCCCGCAGGATCTTGGCCTGAATATGCATGGGCATATCACCGATTTCATCCAAGAAAAGGGTCCCTCGATGGGCCTGCTCAAATTTACCGATTCTCTTATATTCCGCACCAGTGAAAGAGCCTCTTTCATGGCCGAAGAGGTCACTTTCCATCAGGGTTTCCGGGATAGCGGCACAATTGATGAAGATAAAGGGACAATTGTTTCGCTTACTGTGATGGTAAATGGCCCGGGCCACAAGTTCTTTTCCATTGCCGCTTTCCCCGATAATAAGGGTGGTAATGTCCTTTCCGGCAATCTGGCCGATGATCTTATAGATTTCCTGCATGGGGAAAGAGTTTCCAACAATGCTTTCCCCTCCCTCGCTCTTGTCTTGGTATGGTGGATAGGTAACGGGGATTCTAATTGATTTGGCAGCTTCGAGGGCCTCCCGGATAGTTGCCCACATCTTGGGGATATCAAAGGGTTTCTGGATATAATCGTAGGCCCCCAATTTCATAGCGCGGATAGCTCGCTCAGTGGTCCCGTGAGCAGTTGCCATGATGACTATTATCTTTTGATCTTTTTCTTTGATCTTTTCCAGAAGGTCAAGACCTGACAGGCCGGGCATGACAATGTCAACTAAAGCAAGGTCCGGGGATAGGCCTTCCTCCAACAATTCAAGGGCCTCCCGGCCATTGCGGGCGGCTATTACTTCTAATCCCTTTGCCTCAAACATTCTTTTTAAAGAATATCGTATCCCTCGATCATCATCCACGATCAGTATTGTTTCAGACATCTTGTCTTCCCTTCTGATTAGTGCGCCATTTTTTCCAATCTGTGCAATTAATTATTACCTTTTTCTTTTTTTACCTGCACGGTAAGATAACGGAAAAAATGGTCCCTTTCCCCTTATTACTTTCTACCTTAATTCTTCCTTGATGATCATCAATAATCCTTTTAGTGATGGAAAGTCCCAAACCAATTCCCTCTTCTTTAGTCGTGAAGAAAGGTTCAAAAAGCTTCTCCCGAATTGATTCAGGGATACCTTTCCCCTGGTCGCTGAAACAGATCCGAATGTTATTATTGTTGATCATAGTGGAAATTTTTACTATTCCTCCCTCCGGCATGGCTTGCATGGCATTGATAATTAAATTCAAGAAAACCTGCCGCAGTTGCTCCCGATCAGCCATAATAGCGGGTAAGGATAAAAGGTCCTTTTTAACCTCTGTCTCTTGCTCATTCAGCTCATAGGAAACTAAAAGGAGGGTATCCTCTATCAGTTTATTAACATCCACCTTTTCCTTTTTGGGTTTGCTGGGCCGAGCAAAATCAAGAAATTGTTGAATGATTTGATTTATTCGCTCAATTTCATTTTCAATAACCATGATATCATCTTTTCTCATGTCTTCGGGGGCAATTTTTTCCCTAAAAGAGTGAAAGAGTATCCTGATACTGGTCAAAGGATTTCTGATCTCATGGGCTACACCGGCGGAGAGCTGCCCCAGAGCTGAAAGTCGGCTGGATTGAATAAGATGTTCCTGGGTCTTTCTCAAGTCCTCGGTAGCCTTTTTTACTCTTTCTTCCAATTTTTCATTAAACAGCTTTAACTCTTGGTATAATTTAGCATTCTCTAAGGCTAATCCTGCCTGATTAACAAAGGTGATTAAAGAATCCACCTTTTCTTTAGTAATTACCTTGTCACTGTAAATATAATCTGCTGAAACAGCCCCCATAATCCGATCTCTGCCTTGCAACGGAACTGCCACAAAAGACCGAAGATTAAATAATTTCTTGAGATTGGGGTTGACCCGCGGGTCTTTCTTGGCATCATTGATGACAAAGTCTTTTTTTTCCAAAACAACTCTGGCCATAATGCTCTGAGCATCATTCAGTGATAAGGTAATTGTTTTGATCTTTTCCTCTTCAATACCCACAGCCATTTTACATTCCAGACTATTCTCTTTTTCATTGATCAGATAAAGACGAGCGCGCTCAAAACCGATACTTTGGGTCACACCCCGAAGTATAAGATTCAGGATTTCATCCAGATTCAAACTGTGCATGGATTGACTGATTTCATGGAGGACGGATAGCTCTTGAACCCGCTTTAATTCATTGAAAATCAGGTCCTGCTTTTGTTGAAATTCATCAAAAAGGGGATAGGAACTCATGAGATGTTCACTGTAATCAAGCCCTTTTATTTCATCCTCTTCAGTGACCCTTAAGCCTACTGTTTTATCAATAAATTTAAAGGCACCCATGGCTACTCCAAAACTCCAGCCAAAGACAGCTACAACTCCCAAAGCCTGAATAGCCAAAAGCTTAATCCCTCCTCCGAAAAAGAGGCCGTTGATTGACAAGCCAAGACTATTTTGGCTAAATTGGGATTGAGCAAAAAGCCCTACAGCCAAAGTACCCCAAATACCATTTATTCCATGAACCGAGATGGCCCCCACAACATCATCCAAGCGGAGCTTCTCAAAAAGCCTTTCTCCAATAATTAGGATAATCCCTCCAATTGCCCCGATGATAATACATAAAAAAGGGCTGACCAGAGCTGAGGTGGCCGTGCTGGTAACCAAACCGGCAAGAACTCCGTTTAAGGTAAGTTTAACATTTGGTTTCCCCTCACGTATCCAGGTACAAACCATAACAGAGATGGATCCGCTCACAGCCGAGAGAATTGTATTGACGGCAATAATGGCAATGGCTAGATTTGTGCCGGAGAGAAGGCTGCCGGTATTAAACCCAAACCAACCAAGCCACATAATAAATACTCCCAAAGCTGCTAAGGGAATATTATGCCCTGGAATAGGATTTAAGGTCCCGTCTTTATTGTATCTATCGATCCTGGGGCCAAGGACGATAATTCCGGCCAAAGAAACCCACCCTCCCAAAGAATGAACAACAGTTGAACCGGCAAAATCCACCATGCCTAATTTAGCCAGCCACCCGCCCGCCCCATATCCCATGCCCCCCTACCGGATAGATCATAATACTGACAATGAGACTATAGATCACATACCCTATAAATTTGGTTCGCTCGGCCATGGCCCCGGAGACAATAGTAGCGGCTGTACCGGCAAAAACCAGTTGAAAAATGAGATTGGCAAAAAGCCAATTATTAATCCTTCCTCCTGTTTGTATATGACTGAGAAAAAAATCAGAAGTGCCAAAGAGCCCCCATCTGCCGACCCCAAACATTAACCCATATCCAATTAGGAGAAAGGCGAGGGAGCCGACGGTAAAATCGGATAAATTTTTCATGACTATGTTGCCGGCATTTTTGGCCCTACTAAACCCTACCTCAACTAAGGGTTGGGTAAAAAATAGAATGTCATTGTGAGTTTTAATTGTAACGATCACATCTTTTATAAAAGTAAGTCATTATTAGTATTTAACCTTTTAATATCCTGTAATTATTATAAATATACTCAAA
>JAUWIR010000430.1 GCA_030605265.1 Pseudomonadota bacterium
AGAGTGCGAGAAATTAATGATAATCGCCTGGTAGATCATGTTATCATTTGTGCCGGCACTGAACAGGTAATCCAACCCGCTCTGGATTGTGTTGATAATGGAGGTACTCTTCTTTTTTTCGCAGTCCCCCCTCCTGATGTTACCGTCCCCGTCCAATTTACAGATTTATGGAGGAGGGACATTCGTCTTCAAACCTCTTACGGAGCAGCGCCCGCTGACCTTATGACGGCCCTGGATCTCATAAAAAATCAAACCCTGCCTTTTCTTTCCCAAATGATCACCCACCGCTTGCCTCTGGAAAAAGCAGGCCTTGGTTTTCAACTAGTTGCGGAAGCAAAAGAGGCTATCAAAGTAATAATAGTGTCCTAAAAGCTTTTAATAAAAAATGATAACAGCTCTTATAGAGGCATTATTCATTTTTATCATTGGCAATTAATTTTACAAAAAGAGGTAGCGTAGATTTTTCTTTTAATATTATTGGAGTTCTCCAATCGTTATGATAAGAAAGGGTTAATTTTACTTCATATCTTCCAGGTGAAAGTTTTAATTTGAGAGGAGTGGTTCCTTTATACTTTCTATCAATATAAACTTTTGCTCCTATTGGGATACTTTTAATATCAAGGATACTTGATAATGTTGTTTTCAAATCTGGAGGGCCCGAACTCTCAAAGGGCATTCCGGTAGTTGAAGGGGGTATTGCTTCTTCTTTTTTTCTCACAGTGTTATACATTATACCAACTGCTACAATTGAGACCATTATAAGCAATAGAATTTTTGAATATTTTCTTATTTTTTTTCCTTCGGATCTAATGGATATAATTGTATTTTCTTCTTGTTCCTGTTCTTGCAGTTGTTCTTCTTCAAGACAACTTTTTAATTCAGCCGCCAAATCAAAACCTGTTTGAAATCGATTTTCCGGATCTTCTTTCATGCATTTCATAATTATTTGTGTAAGTTTTTTCATGGAAAATTTATTTGTAGTTGATGTGAGGGAAGGAGACAGAGAAATTTTCTTCTTCATTGTCTCGACATTCTCATCATAGGAGTGCTTTTCACCTGTGCATAACTCGTAGAGGACCGCTCCTAAAGAATAAAGATCAGAACGAATATCTGCATGCTTACCATTTAATTGTTCAGGGGGCATATATCCTAAGGTCCCGACAATCGTCCCAGCTTTCGTATCTCCATGGGATGAAGAATCTTCAATATGGGCTACGCCAAAATCTGTAATTTTCACTTCCCAATTGGATTTTATTAATAAATTACTTGGCTTTATGTCCCTATGGACTACCCCCATTTGGCTTGCAGAATCAATTGCTTCAGCTACCTGTATGCCCAGATCCACAATTTTTTGAAAAGACGGCTGTTCCTTAATAAGCACCTTATCTAAAGAGGGGCCCTCTATATACTCCATTACAATATAGAGATCCTCTTCATCTTGATTTATATCAAAGACAGTTATTATGTGAGGATGCGATAAGCGGGCGATAGCCTTTGCCTCTTTTAGAAATCTTTCACGATAGGCTTTATTATTCGCTAAATCTTTTCGTAAAACCTTTACGGCCACAATTCGATCCAAGGAGCTGTCACGGGCTTTATACACTATCCCCATAGAACCTCTCCCTTGTTCTTGCTTAATTAAATATCGCCCATATTTCAATGCGTTATCTTCATTCATTTTTGATAAAAATAATTTTTATTTAACTTTAATTATGAAACTTTGATGCATTCTTATTTTAGATTCTTTTTAGATTTCATAAAATAATAATAAATTTTTTCACCCGGGTATAGATTATTTATTGAAAAACTCTCTTTTTGTCAACACATTTTCACATTTTTCTAACTTATACTTTTTTCTTTTTTGGATAGATATTTGGAATATGATACTCTTTTTAAATGTCTTTTCATATTGTAATCAAACTGATAGAATGTTATAATTTCACAAATAATTATATATTTTTTAATTAAATATTAAATATTATGAATAACAAGATTATAGTTGTTTTTTGTTTGTTTTTTCTTCTTATCTTTAATGTTCCTTCTTCTCATTCTATCTCCTCAAATAAAATTAAGGTCATTTCTCTAGAAGGGGAAAGCATATCTCTTTATAATGATTACTACGCCGTTGTAGTGGGGGTAAGCAATTATGATCATTGGCCCCTTCTCCCCCAGGCAATAGATGATGCGAAAATGGTCTCCTGGTTTTTATTAAATAGGGGTTTTAAGGTAATTCTTCTTATTGACCCAACCTATCAGGAATTAAAAAATAATTTGGATTTGCTTGCACTTAAAATTGGCAAAGAACCAGATCGAGGTATATTTCTTTATTTTTCCGGCCATGGAGAAACTCAGGTTCTTGCTGACGGAAGTAAGTTAGGTTATATTATTCCAAGAGATTGTCCCGTGCCGGAAGATAATTTTTTAGGATTCACTCAAAAAGCGATAAGCACAAAAGATATCGAGATGTATTCAGCTAAAATCTTATCAAAACATGTATTCATGTTTTTTGATGCTTCCTTTACAGATACTATTTTTCCCTTTGAACCGGTTATATTAAAAATTATCGATGAGAAAAATACTTTACCTGTGCGCCAATACATTATTACAGGAAGGGAAACAAAACAAAATCTTGTCCAATATCCTTTTAGTCAATATTTACTTGATGCACTCAAGGGTGAGGCAGATTTTATCCATGATGGATACATCACAGCTTCTGAGATTGCGGTCTATTTACTCAGTAAAGTAGGAAATAATTTAAATGTTAAGGAAAAATTCCACTATGGAAAAATAAAAAATGAGGCATTGGCTGAAGGGGACTTTGTCTTTGTTTTAAAAAAAACGCAACTGAATAAAGGGAGACTTTTTATTGAAACAAATCCAAAAGAATCTGAAATAAAAATCCTCAATATTCAACCTCCATTTGTGCAGGGTATGCTGTTAGATCCGGGGAAATATCATTTATTGATTTCAAAAGAGGAATATAGCCCTTGGGAAGACTGGATTACTATTGAAATAGAAAATGATAAAACTATTTGTATAAAACTTGATGAGATAAATAAAAAGCTTTTTACAAACAGTCTTGGAATGCAGTTTGTACTTATTTCTTCAGGAAGCTTTAATATGGGAAGTTCCCTTACAGAAAAAGGGAGAGAGGATGATGAACAACAGCACCAAGTTTTTTTGCCGAAAAAATATTATATCCAAAAAACTGAAGTTACTCGCGGGCAATTTCGGAAGTTTATTTTGGATTCCGGTTATGTAACTGAGGCGGAAAAAAATGGTGGCTGTTGGGTAAATACAAAAGATGAAAGATGGGTAAAAAAAATGGAGTATAACTGGTATAATTCAGCAAATAAAGATACTGAATCAATAGAGTCTGATAATTACCCTGTAAATTGTATCTCCTGGAATGATGCACAGGAATTTATTAATTGGCTTAACAGTAAAGAAAAAATGAATTATAGATTACCTACTGAAGCCGAATGGGAATATGCCTGCCGGGCAGGGACAGATACACCTTTTTCTTATGGGAACTGTTTATCCCAAAATCAGGAAAATTTTGGTCATTTGGGTCCATTTTTTCTGGAATGTCAAGGGAATTTTTCTAATCC
The DNA here is from genome assembly GCA_030605265.1 of Pseudomonadota bacterium. Lineage (GTDB taxonomy): Bacteria > SZUA-182 > SZUA-182 > DTGQ01 > DTGQ01 > JAUWIR01. The sequence goes on from JAUWIR010000430.1 coordinate 3,612, forward strand.
CAATAAAATGCTTACTTCTGTAGCCAGCCTAAAGCCGAATCCCTGGGGGCTCTTTGATATGCACGGAAATCTGTTGGAATGGTGCCAGGATTGGTATGGTCCTTACCCTGAAAATTCCGTAAATGATCCCACAGGGACCCCAAGAGGCTGGGAGCGAGTGCTGCGAGGAGGGCATTGGTTAACGGAAGCTCATAATTGCCGTTCAGCTAAAAGATGGCACCTCGGGCCGGATTATTCAGCAGATGTTATCGGTTTTCGATTAGTTACCAGAGATTTCAAAGAAAACAAATGATTATCATTTTTTTTTGAATTTATTATCGAAGTATTGTAATACAACTTAATATATCTTATTATTTTATAAAATTCTAAAGGAGGCGTAAGGGATGGGCCAACCAATTCCATTCACTTGGAATAATAATAATCAGGTGGTTATGAATCACTTGAATCGTATTGAACGACAAGCCATGAATGAGCAGAAGAGTAGCGAATATGAATTCGAGTTCCATGATGGGCACGATACCGGCTATCCAATTTACATAAGACCAACCCATACGGAGGCGCAGAAGTGGAATAGCAATATCCCTAAGATAGACACAAAAAACAATGACAGCAGTAAATTCAATGATATTAAAGACATAACCAATTGGGTCAAATTAGATAAATACATCAAAACCAACGGGAAGAAGGAGATTTTGACCATCATCCAAAAAGATTGGAAGAAATTGGAATTATTTGCCAAACGTTTCTGGACGGGGGTTACTGCACCGCCGGAACTCGACAAATATCAGTGTGTAATTTTCAAAATTATTTTTACCCCTAAACATGGCAATAAATTGACCTGAAATGTGGGTAATAATAAGGTTAGATAAGAAATAAAATTTCAAACTGGGAAAAAGAATGCAAGATTATTATTACC
>JAUWIR010000342.1 GCA_030605265.1 Pseudomonadota bacterium
CTTTATTTCAAAGATAATGCTCGAGGTGATGCTGATACGACCGTAGGAAAAATAGTTGATGATGGCGGACCAGCTTTTACCGAAGGAACAATCCCCGACAACGGCGACACCCCCGGCAACGGAGATAAAGAACTTGATGATGACGATCTTTGTTTCATCTCTAATCTCTGGAAATAGATGAGAGGAATGTAGTATTCTCATTAATTAATAAAAAAGGGAGGCTCTTTGAGTCTCCCTTTTTTTGTTTTAAAAAATCACCGGGAAATGCCGGCCTCTTTTACACAAGCCTAAAAGTAGTCTACACTCGCAGATTTTATGAACCATGAAGTACATGAAGGAAATCTTTTCCCGGGGTCCACCGGAATTCCCTTGTTTTTTGGATCAAGAACATTAAAAGATTCTAGTTAAAGGAGGTTCTAGCCGAAAGAATAAAACAATAAACTGGTATTTTATTGCTTTTTATTTTTTTACCATGGTGAATTAAAAGAGTATAAACTGACTAATAATGGATGCCTAACTTATGGATGCCTAACTTATGGATGCCTAACTATGGATGAAGAAAATTCAATCTGTGCAATTAGATTTCTAGATTCACCAATGAAAAAATAATATTTGACAGGATAACAGGATAAACATGATTTAAATCCAGTTAATCAAAAAAATTTATCACAACCTAAAAAAGGTTATATGGAATATACAGAAATGACAGAATAAGACGAATTATTAAAGCCCATGAAGTCCAATCAGTTAATTACCTTGTAGCAACGAAAAACCCAGTGGGTTTGATACTTAATTTTGGAGAAAATAAAGTTGAGATCAAGCGTAAAGTCAAAGAATTTTTGTAAACGATAGACAGATTAAAGATTTTCTTGTCAATCCTGTTATCCTGTCTAAAACTAGTTAATTGCACAGGTTGAAAAAATTGGGGATTGCTGATTAATGATTTGTCATGCATTCCCGCAGCAACTCTTTCAGTCTTCCGGCATTCAACACGGCCTGGCCCTTCCAATGGTTATTGAAAAAAACAAAAAGTGTTTCCGCTTTCCTGGTCATGTGCTGAATACGGGGAAGCCACTCCTGAAGCTCCTGGTCACTGTATAGGTAATCATAGCGGGTGCGATTGTCCCCTGCCCACCACTCTTTTTTATTTCGCCCATGAAAACGAATATAGCCAAAATGTGCGGTGACCACCTCACTCGGTCTTATCAACTTGGGAAGATCAGGCTCATCTAAACAGGTAAAGGCAATATCCTGTTTTTGCATACTTTTATAAACACTCTCTTTGAGCCACTCTCTATTTCAAAATTCTATGGCCAGAGGAAAATCTTCAAATTCCCTACAAAGCTTTTGTAAATACTCTCTATTCTCAATTGTATAATGGAACCGGTAAGGAAACTGAAACAGGATGGCCCCCAGTCTATCCGCCTCCATCATAGGAGCGACCCCTTGCTTATATTGGGCAATTTCCGGCCCGGGGTCTTGGGAGATTTCATGGGTCAAGCCCTTATAGGCTTAAATAGTGAAAAGAAAATCCTTATAATAATATCCGCTGGTGCCGATAAAAATAGTCCCCACCTTACACCTTCCTTATTACCCCAATGAGTTTTCCGGCAATATGAACTTGATTGGCTTGGTCAAAAGAAACACAGATATCCGAAAAATCAGGATTTTCCGCTCTAAAGATAATCTTTTTCTCCTGCTGAAGATAGCGCTTTAAGGTTGCTTCCCCTTCGATCAGGGCCACCACAATATCACCTGTTTGAACAGAGGACTGCCGCCGGATTATGGCGATATCGCCGTCAAGAATACCAACACCCTTCATGCTGTCCCCTTTCACCCGCAAGGTGAATAAGCCGGGCCCTTTAAAGAGATTCTTGTCCAAGGTGATATACTCCTCTATATTCTCTATGGCGGTAATCGGCTTGCCGGCAGCAACTATGCCAACCAAGGGGACTTTCAAACCGGCTCGCTCTCCATTCAAGGTAATATCCCGGCTAAGTTCTATCCCCCTGGCCTTGCCTGGTAAAAGCCGAAGGTATCCTTTACGCTCAATGAGGTGAAGATGCTGGCGGGCATTATTAGTGCTTTTATAGCCGAAATGCTCGGAAATCTCTCTGATGGTTGGTGATAAACCACGCTCTTTACATTGAATAATAAAGGAGAGTATCCTCTTTTGAGGCAAGGTTAAATCTTGCATAACAATTGCTCCTCCCTACACTCTTTTCCTACATTTTTTTTTAAAAGATTCAACCCAGGCAATTAACTATCAGCAATTCTCACTTTGACAGGGTTTGGATCAAGGGAACAATTATATTTTTTTTTAAGACATAGGTTTCATAATTAAAATTGCTGATTAACTCTCATTTTTTAAATGATTATACTGAACAGGTGAGCAGTATGCAATAAAAAAAAACCTATTGTCGACCCTCTTAAAAAAACAGATCAAGGCAAATGAATCTGTTATAATACTCGATAAAGATTAATCTTTCGAATTCAAAGAGCAAGGAGGGATAGTTACTATGTTTGTAAAACAATTTCTTACTGGGGGAGATCGCAATTTCGGATATTTGGCAGCTGATGATGAGACAAAAAAGGCTGCGGTAATCGACCCTTCCTATTCACCTGAAACCATAGTCACTTTTGCCAATGACCATCATTATGAAATTCAATACATATTTAATACTCATAATCATTTTGATCATACAAACGGGAATAAGACAATACAGCGGATGACCGGTAAAATACCTCTCCAATTTGGCGGCAAAGAGGTTATTTCCGGAATTATCATAGCAGACGATGCGCGATTACCTCTGGGCAATTTAGAAATCACTATCCTCCATACCCCCGGGCATACCAATGATTCAATCTGTATTTCTATAGGAGATGCAGTATTTACAGGAGATACGCTATTTGTAGGAAAGGTTGGGGGAACTGATCTTGGCAAGCAAGCAAAGGAGGAATATAACTCGCTCCATCAAAAACTGCTCACACTGCCGGATAATACCCGCGTCTTCCCGGGACACAATTATGGGACAGTTACGCAATCAACTATCTTGCAAGAGCGAAAAACCAACCCCTTTCTCCTTCAGCCTGATTTTGAAGCCTTTGTTGATTTAAAAAGAAACTGGCTGGACTATAAAAGAAAACATGGAATTGCTTAAATCTCTCATATTCCAAACTGGAGGCTCCCTTTGTTTATCAACAGAATTAATAAAAATGGATATGAGAGAAAAGACATAGTTTCCTATTATGCTCAGTCCAGGTTGCAAATCCCTGAGGTAATGCTTTTTGTGAAATATAAGGAAAAAATCCGGGATAGGCACATTTTGGACATTGGGTGCGGCGCAGGAAGAACAACGCCATATTTAAAACATTTTAGTCCACATTATACAGGAATTGATTATTCGTCACCTATGATTAATTCTTGTAAAAAACGTTTTCCCCATACCCGTTTTCTTCACTGTGACGCAAGAAACATGGAGGTATTTAAGGATCAAACCTTCGATTTTATACTCTTTTCTTTTAATGGACTTGATGCCATCGGGCATGAAGACAGACTAAAGGAGTTGCGGGAAATCCACAGAGTACTTAAAGGTAAGGGTCTTTTCGTTTTTTCCTCTCATAATAGAAATTTTCAGTATGCCCAATCTCGACCCAAATTAAGCTTCTCCTTAAAGCCGTGTATACAAATGGTCAATATCCTACAATTTATCACCTCATACTATAATCATCTTACAAATAAAAAATACCAGCACTTTTATAAAGATTATGCTGTTATTAATGACCGGGCCCATAATTATGGGTTCCTCTCTTACTATATTGATAAAGAAAGCCAGGCTGCTCAACTTAAGGAAACAGGGTTTACCCTTCTTGAAATGTATGCTACCAGCGGAAAAGTATTAAAATGCAGTGAAGATGATATACATAGTGGATGGATTTATTATGTAGCCGTCAAAGAGAAGTAATTTAAAGAAGGCACAGAGGCACAAAGGTACAGAGGTACAAAGGCATAAGTCTTAGCACCTCATAAAAAAAATGAAAATTCCTGTGGGCATCCATCATTAGCCAGTTTACACTTTTAAATTCACCGAGACTGAAAAGTAGGGCATGGTTCAAATTTGTTATTATAATTAAATTATCGCATAAATTTTTAACCATGCATTTCCGTCTCAGTGAAGGATGCCCAATTTTTTTTAAAAATAATTTAAAGATAAATTTAGAAAAAATACGAAAAGAGAATATTAATTTAAATGTATAGGAATTTTTATTTTCGCTTTCAACCTTTGTGCCTTTGTGCCTTTGTGCCTCTGTGCCTCTGTGCCTTTTTTTAACTTGAGGCCATTTCTCAAGTTAATACATGTTTCAATTACTTCCTAAAATAAGGAGTCCATCATGAAAAGATTCACCTGGTTATTAATCAGCATTTTTTTCGTCTTTTCTCTGCCTTCCCTTTTACTTGCCGAACATTGGGAGAAAGTTGTTGAAAATGGATTTGATAATCCAAGAAATGATTATGTTTGGAGTATGGCCCCTTTTAAAGAGAAGCTCTATGTAGGGACCCTTAACCTTTGGGGTGGGACAGAAATCTGGCGCACTGATGATTCAGATAATTGGGGAAGGGTTTACAAATCTTATACCCGTAATTATGGGATTCGATGTATGTATGCTGACGGCGATAAAGCGCTCTATGCTTGTGCTTCCAATATGCTGGGGGCCCAAATACTCAAAACGGAAGATGGTGAAACATGGACAACAGTTGCCAGAAGAGGAATTGGAGATTGGCAAAATACCACTATTCGCTGTATGACCAAATTTAAAGACTACTTCTATGTGGGCACAGGAGGTGATGTGGCCAAACTGTTTCGAAGCAAAGACGGCTCGGAATGGCAGGAGGTCATTACCAATCCGGGGTTTGATTCCACCATGGTTTCCGGTGGATATACCGGCAGATTGGTCCCCAACAATGTCATGATAGGAGAATTGGCGGTCTTTGATGGTGATGATGGTGAAGGGAAAAGACTCTATGCTTTTACCTGGACAAAAGACGTGGATTTAAGAAGCGCTTCCCAGATTATCAATAGAGGATTAAATAGCGGCAATAGATTGATGCAGTTCAGGAGAAATAGCAAAACTTACAACTACGATGATTCACAATCGTCAAATATCTCCCTTTTGCCCTCTACTGTTGGTGCCTTTGAAGTATGGCGAAGCAGTGATGGAGAGAACTGGGAAAAAGTAGTGGGGCTTGATGATAAATACGGCAATGGAATGGGTTTCATTAATAAAGGAGGGGATTTGGATAACGATGTGATTACCTCTACTGCTATTTATAATGGGCAACTCTACTTAGGGACTGAACATGACTATGCCAAAACCAGTATATGGAGGACCTCCAACGGTACTGAGTGGGAAAAAATTATTGATTTTTGCGAATTAGGTGAAAAGTACAATTACTATGTTTGGCGGATGATGCCCTTTAAC
>JAUWIR010000471.1 GCA_030605265.1 Pseudomonadota bacterium
TATAAAAAATTTGTAAAATTTAGGGTAGCCCGCCTGAGAATAATTACGATGTCTTTTTTCAACGAATAGACTTTTGAGTTAATATAAATTGATTAGATTTGCTAAAATTTTCTTTTAATTATAAAAATTTTTTTATTAATTTAACCTCTTAGTGTGATATAATGATTAAATCTGTTGATAATACAAAAAAAAATATGCTATAATCTAAAAAATTCTCCTCATAAGATATTAACCAATACAAAAAAAATAAAAATCTTAATCTTTTGTTTTAGGCTTATTTTAGAATTTTTTTATTATTATATGATAATCTATAAAATAGGAAGGAGCAATGAATGACAAAAGAAGAAATTATAAAAGCTATTTGGAATGAATTACCTAATTTGACAGTGAATGAAGCAAGGCGAATCTATGAAACAACGCTTAATGTAGTAAAAGATAGACTGTCAAAGGGTGAAAATGTCGAATTAAGGGGATTTGGAAATTTTATTATAAGAGATAAAAATCCTCGGATAGGACGAAATCCCAGAACTGGGGAAGAGGCAGAGATCAGTAAAAGAAAAGTAGTAACTTTCCGACCTTCAAAAATTTTTCGCGAAATGGTTGGCAATAGCGAGTAAACTCTCAAGGACAAATGGAAAGGTTATTATTTTAATTAAAAAAACTAACCTTTGGATTTTCTGTATTTATTAGTGAAATTAATAATTAAGGATCTGACCTTTTTATTTTCTGACCTTAAATTTTATGGACATAGGGAAGTTAAACGGCGGATGGATGTTTATTTTTGCGGGAATAATTTTCGAAGTGCCCCTATAGCTACTTTTATCATGTTATCTTCTGCTTGAAGGATCATCTCAGGTCGGGGCGGTAACTTCTCATTTAACGCTCTATTTACAATAGCGGTAGTAAGGCAACCCGCTCTTAAGGCAAATGCATTACAAATACAAAGGAGCGTGGCGGATTCCATTTCATAATTCAGTACATTCAATTTTTGCCACTCATTCAAACTGCCTTGAAATTTTTTAATAATATATCCGGAAAAAGTCTCATAACGCTCTTGGCCAGGGAAAAATGAATCAGAAGAGGCAGTGATCCCGGCATGATAGGGAATTTTTAAACTTTTAGCTGCAAGAATTAGAGAATGGGTGATATCATGATCAGCCACAGCAGGGTAGGCAATTGGAGTATAATGAGTTGAAGTGCCGTCTAGACGAACAGAAGCCGTTGTAATAATAATGTCTTGAAGACAAATCCGCTTTTGAATAGCCCCACTCGTACCAACTCTTATAAAAGTATTAATACCAAGTTGAGCTAATTCTTCTATAACTATGGCTGTTGAGGGGCCGCCAATACCGGTTGAGGCTGTTAAAACCGGTAAGGTCTTATCCAGGTGCCCGAGCCAGGAAGCAAATTCTCTATTGTATGATAAAAGACGCGCGTTAGGATCGTAATATTGAGCAATTTTTTCTGCTCTCTGGGGATCCCCTGGTAAGAGAGCAACTGTTGCCCCCTTGAGCATACTTTTTTTTAATTTCAAATGAAATAATTTACTCATCAGTTTGAAAAGCCTTTTAGTAGGCAAAATTTATAGAGTTACTAAAACTTTAACGTATAAACGCTTACGAGCAAGGTCAATCAAACAAAGGCAACGCTGAACCCTGAACTTGTGAACGCTTATCTCTTACTGTATTTAGGTTAAATATTTTTTTATTGTTTGCCATAGTTTATTTTCAACAATTTTCGTATTTGGCAAAGAGGGGTTAATAGTGCGAAAATGTTTATCTTTTTGTTCATTGTCAAAGTGAACAATCATGAATAATCTGGTCCCTGACCGGATGATTGATTGGTGAGTAATCCCAGTGACTATGCCGTCAAGAGGGGAGAAGATATTTTCTGAGTTAAAACTCGTCGGGTCCATGATATCACCAATTTTTTGCCCCTTGCGCACCATTTGTCCCAAATGGATGTCCGGTTTAAAAATACCGCCGTTCGGGCTTCTGATCCATTCTTCATTGGATTTTAGGAGAATTTGGCGGTTGGGAATTTTGGCTGTTCCTTTTATCATTCCCATGATTTTCATGACATTTTCACATGCAGTTAAACCAACCTTAACGTTATTTGAATTTATAAGGCCGGCAGCGCCAATTTCTAGAGTCAGACATTTGATCTCCAGTTTGGCTGCTTCAACTTGCAGCATCCCGGGTATAGCGGGACCTTGCCAGATTACATCAATGCCGCAGGAATTGATAAATTTCCAGTGCCCTTTATCAGGAGGGCAATTATTTCGCAAGCGAACATGAGGGATCATTTCATCAGGAAACTCAGCAGAATGAAGATCGATAATAAAGTCTGCTTTTGGGACAATGTTTTTAAAGAAAAAATAAGCGATTCGCTCTGTAAGGGTCCCCTTTTCATCACCAGGAAAAACTCTGTTCATATCTTGGCGATCAAAAGGATCCCAACGATCCCCAAAGTTAAATCCCAAGGGGTTGACTATGGGAATCCCCAGTATATTTCCTTTTAGCGTGCAAGGGTCTATTTTTTCGACTAATTTTCTGATAACCTCCACTCCAACAACTTCATTGCCGTGAACCGCAGCATTAAGAAGAAGGGTTGGACCAGGGGATTGTCCATAAATACCAAAAAAACTGAGGAAAATTTCCTGTCGGTAGGCATTTTGAGCGATAATAAATCGTTTGTATTCTTTTGTTCCAGGTTTGGGGTTAAAAAGAGAATTGTTTGTTTTCATTTTTTAAAGTACTTTTTGTTGAATAATTTGTAGGAAATCTTTTCTTGACTCAGAGGAATTTTTCAGAAAGTGTACCGGGATTTTGGTATGTAATTCCTCCATAGAAAGCCAATCCGCTGTGATAAGCCCGGAAATAAAGTCCGGAGTAATTCCATATTGATTTTTTAGATAGATAATTCCTCCATAAGCGCTAACACTATTATTGGCGGCCAAAGTAAAAAAAGAGATATTTTCCATGATTTCCGAGCAATTAAGGATCATCTCGGTCTCTCTCTGAAAGATCCCATCAGCTACTTCTACTACAAGAAATTTGCATCCTTGGTCGGCAAAGTACTCAGTAAAGGCATAAAAAATATCTTTTAATTCATCAATAGAACATAAATAGGTAGAAGGATAGCCTACATCCATAAAATCAAGAATACACCGGGCCCCACTGGCTTTCATATAGAGAATATCTTTCATCCTCGATGTTCCCGTCAGTTTTCCTCCTCCAACAACAAACCCGTTGTTACTGAGAATATTGATTATTTGCCCTGAAGATAATGTTTTTCCGCTATCCATTTCAGATCCGCAAACCATGATAATCTTCAGGGGCCAATCTATCGTCTTAGGGTGTTTTGTTTTTTTGGCTGATTGGAAATTAAGAGTATTGATTATTTTATTATTATCATCTACTGCATGCCCCAAATAAAGTAATCTAGTAGGTTCTTTGGCGAGAGTATTTCTACTTACTACAGATCCTGCAATTCCTCCAACATTAAGAAGATCGAATTTGCAATTTTGGGTGAGCATATCCGGAATCATACCGCAAAATTCCTTTGTAGAGTAACGCCTTCCCAATACTACCGAGACTACATTGCCGCGTTGTAAAATAATTTCATGCCCCCCTGGTTCTTCGAATTTTGTATGTTGACCAAGTTCGAGAATTTTTCCTATGACAACATCCCCATTTTGAGGATTTTCTCCATACTTCGCATCTACTCGTTGATTTGATGAAAGAACCGGCGCCTTTCTGGTGGATGATGATCTAATATTGATATGGTGGTAATTTGACATATAATAGATTTTTCATCAATGATAAAGACTAAGGGATAGTAAAATATATTTTTAAAAATTTATATGCTACTTTACAGGCAATGTTTTGTCAAGTGAATGATCGGGGATTTTCGTTATGTTTCTCAGTATTGTAAAGATATAATTATTGCTTCAATCCCCTGAAAAATAATAGAATTTGGGCTGGCAATTTTAGAATCTTTTCAACCTGTGCAATTAGATTTTTAGATTCACTAATGGAAAAAAAATATTTGACAGGATAACAGGATAAACATGATTTAAATCCAGTTAATCAAAAAGATTTATCAGAACCTGAAGGAGGTTATA
>JAUWIR010000012.1 GCA_030605265.1 Pseudomonadota bacterium
ATAGCATGGCGGACACCTATATAATTAGCAAATTCCCCCTCAAAAGAGGCTACCTCCTGCCCCAGTATGTAAGTCCCATTATTTAATACCCTGGCAATTGCACTATCAATTTCATCCTTATGGACTAGATAGTTTTCTTTGGGATTTGTTTGGGGAATTGTCAGTTGATTTTGATTCATGAAAAATAATTATAAAAATATTACCAATCTATTTAACTTCACTTGCATGGAAGGAATCTCTACAGTCATCGTATAAAATTCTTTGTATTGATTTCACTGAATCTTTAATACAATTTAATTTCTGGAAGTCTAAAAGATATTGATTTAAATACTCACGGTAAAAAGATATCGTCCGTAACAGCCCTTGTCTTAATGAAATTTTAGGTTCCCACCCAAGTACAGTCCGGGCAAGTTCATAATTGGCATAATAATCACCAATATCAATTTTTTTTCGGTCCTGTGGGAAGGTAAGTATACTGTATTTACCACCACCATTAACTTTAACCAAGAGTTTAGCCAAATCCTTTAAGCTAATCATACATTCGCCGCCAATATTAAAAACCTTTCCATTGGAATTCTCATTTGAAGCAGCCAGAAGAAAAGCATGTACTGCATCATCAACATAGGTAAAATCACGTAATTGATGTCCCTCCCAGACTTCAAAAGGTTTTCCTTCAATTAGGCAACGAAGCCAAATACTCAGAAACGTCTGCCTTGTATCCTTCATCCGCATTCGAGGGCCGTAGGTATTAGTTAAACGCAATGCACAAGCCCTGATACCATAGATATTATTATAAAGAATATGATACCACTCACCTGCCATTTTATTAATGCCGTTCACATCTGTCGGGCGAAGTAAATGTTTTTCATCAACAGGAAGATAGTCCGGTTTACCATAAATTTGACGAGTACTGGCAAATACAATTTTAATATTTGGATTGTTTTTTCTACAGGCTTCTAAAATAGAAAGCTGTGCATGGCAATTAATTTCTAAATCAGTGTATGGGTCTTGCATTGAATCCATATGACTGGTCTGTCCGGCAAGATTAAACAAATAATCCTGCCCTTGCACAAGATAACGCATACTATATTCATCACGTACATCTGAGATATTAACTTTAACTTTGTCTTCTATACCGGCAATATTAAAATGGTTCCCTCCATATTCAGGGATAAGGCTATCTATTAAAGTAACCTTTGCGCCCAGAGTAATGAGATTATGGGCCAGATTGGAGCCAATAAAACCCAAACCTCCAGTGATTAAAACATTTTTATTTGAAAAAAAATGGCGCATGGTTTCTTTGACAACTTTCAATATATTTTGGCAATTTTCTTCTTTGGCCCATTATTGGTGTTAAAATTTCAATAAGCTCTTGCATTCTATGATAATAAGTATGCTCTTCCAATGTATGTTTTTGGCCGTCTTTGGCAATGTTTTTGCGCTTCTCATCATGCTTAAGGTAATAGGCGATTAGTTCTTTACACTCTTGAGTAGAACGGTAAGTGATGACCTCTTTATCCGGTTTAAACAAAGTGTGTAAATTGTTTTTATAATCTGTGATTAAGAGTGTGCCGACTCCTGTTGCCTCGTATAGACGCATATTATTAGCATAACCTTCAGCCACATTAATATGATGATTAATAACAATATCAGCATTATTAAGTATATCATACATATCAAGGCCCCAGGCTTGCCCATGATAGGCTGATTGGATTGGAGATTTTTTTTTTAATGTATTTATTCCATATCCCCAAATATCCAGAGAAAGGGAAGACAAAATATCCTCTAAAAATCTGATACGTTCAGCATGACAAATAGATAGCCCACCGATAAATACAGTGCGATAAGGAGTTTTTCTTTTTCGTAATTTTGTCAATATCTGTGGTTCAAAACCAATTTTAAAATATTCACTGACCAATCCATTTTTTCGAAAGTGCTCAACAAAGTGAGGGAAGGAAGATAATAAAAGATCATATTTACTGAAAGCAGCTACAGGGCTAATTGGGCAGGCAATCTGCCCAACAATTAATTTGGTATAAGGTCTTATTTCGTTTAAGAATTCATGATTAATATAGTTAATATCCTGTACATAAAACACATCGGGACAATATTTTTTTACTTGGGCTAAGATGATTTGATAAAACCAATCTGTCGATTGGGCACTCTCGATCCAGGGGATACAACCCCTTCGAAAACATATGGTCCATCTTTTAAACTTATCAAGTTTTATTCCTTGTTCTTTAGCCCATTGTTTCTGTATTGGTTCACAATTTCCTATTATTTCTGTTGCTTCATATCCTAGTTTTTTAAGGTTGGAAGAATAAAAATTAGCAGTTGCACAAGATTGTTCCATTAATATTCGCCATTGTTCAGTATAAGGATAATTTTTTAAGTTTGGGTTTTTTTTATAAAAGCTATTAAGAAATGTCGGATAATAAGTATCTAAAATAAGAAACCGCATTTAAAATTGTCTAATTTTTTAAATAAGTTATTTGCTATTAATATTTTGAATTAGAAACCTGAATTTCCCTTTTTGAGTCAATGAAATCGACTTTACATAGTCAAATTTTACTTCGATTCCACAAATTTTTTTAAATTTTTTCTTAATTTCATCCTCATCTTTGTTCGTAAAGCTTCCTCTTTTTAAGACCTTTATGATCACTTTTCCTGGTATATTTTGGACAATTTGCCATTTTTGAATGTTATTAAAAGCGTTATAGTGTTGGCCGAAAATTAAGGCAGTAAGAGGGATTCGTTCTTTATCTTTAGTATAGATATAGTCTTGTGTTCTGCCTATAATTTTTCCAAATTTAACAATACCATTTACATCCCCGTTGAATACCGCTAGATCTCCTGTACGATACCTAATAAAAGGGAAAGCAAAATTATAGAAACCGGTAACAACAATTTCACCTATTTCACCAATATTTACTTGCCTGCCCTCTGAATCTAAAACCTCGGTAAGACCGTAAAAAGGAGAACAAAAGTATTCATTGGTATGATCAATAGTATATCCAAAAACACATACTTCCGAATGACCATATTGGAAATATACTTTTGAGTTAAATGCCTTTTTGATATTTTTAATTTGCCAATCAAAGGCATTCTCAGCCGTTAATTCAATGCCCTTTACATGAAAGGGAATCGAAATATTATTTTTCAGAATATAATCAGCTATCTCATTAATAAAAGAAGGGTATCCTCTCAAAATTGAAGGTTTGAAATCTAAAATATGTTCTATATAGAAGGGTAAAGTTTTTTTGTTTAAATATAAGGCAGAATAAGATAATCTCCCGTAAGGAATATCATGAGTGCCGGTTTTAGTCCAATATACATGATTTTGACAAAGATTTTCCGGAACAGAAGACCCATCAAAGGCAACTATCTTATCACCTGGACTATATCCTACAATTTTATGAAAAAATTCTTGATGTATCCATTCAATTTTCCCGGCAAAATTAGAAACCAAAAATTCCAGGGGCTCTCCAGTGCTACCACCAGTATTCATAGAATAAAATTTTAGATGGTCAATTTCATCAGAAATTATATCATTTTTATGTTTTCTAATAATGGACTTATCTAACAACGGCAGCTGCTTAAAATTACCCAGGTCTTCCGGCGAAAAGTTACATTTTTCAAATAGGTTTTTATAATAGGGGCAATGGTGATAGGCATATTTTAATATTTTTAAGAGTTTATTATTACGAAAGGCTAAGAAATCTTGAGATTGGTTATGGTGCATTTTGTTAAGCAAGGTGAGAACATAAGCGCCTTCCTTATTTATTTTTCTCATTAAAAAATAACCGGAAATTTTTTTAATCCACCAACGTGGATTCGTCGCTTTTTTTAAACACCAAAGTGGTTGTGTAATTATTTTCTGAATTGATTCTACCATCGTATTTCTATTTTTTTATTAAATTCATATGGAATAATCTATAAATATATCGCAAAAAAAATATGATCGGTCGTGTCCTGGGAAAAAGATAAGGCAGGGTCTGACAGTGCCGGTGAAGGTGTTCTTTAGATAAGGACCATCTTACCCCTTTCTTAGTAAGAACGTGAGTAGCATCTTGAATTGTGAATACATGGCAATAACCACCAGCGAGTTCAAGATTGCGTTTGTGCTCAGGCCCCTCGTATTCAGTAGGATATTTAATTTCGTGATTCTGATGTACAACAGTAATTTCTGCCGTAGCATTAATCAAGGGAATTTTTTGGAGGCGAGTATAAAAAAGCATCCAGTTGTCCCAGGCAGGACGCCCAACAGCAAAGGATGGAATATTTTTATAGAGCCCTCTCTTAAAAACTAAATAATCAATGCCTGTCTTTGGATTGAGATGGCCATATTTATAAACCTTCTGTTTTAATAGATATTCCCATTCAGGATTATTAAAATTGATTAATTCTTTTTGCTCAAAATTCCAACGCTGTCCAACTACTAAAAATCGATATTTTGACCCAACTATACTACGTACAGCGGGTAAAAAATTACTCATCAAGATTATATCTGAATTAAGGTAGCAAAGAATATCATACTTTGCTAAGCGTTGAGCCTTCAAAAAAATATCGCTTACTAAAGGGGTGTTGTATTCATTGCGCGCAACTTGAGGAAAATGGCGTACTTTGAAATATTTTGCCATCTCTTCTGTGCCTTGATCATCACCAAAGAGTATAATTTCACAAGCTGGACGTAATAAAGTCCAACTTTGAACAGCATTCTGCTGAATAACTGAGATGTGGCCCTTCCATGGTTTAGGAATTGAAAAAAGGGTTAACATATTTGGCATATTTATTGTGAAATGTAATCTAACAAATTGCTTAAATAATCATTGTTGGTACTGTGGGTTTAGATTTTGGTTTAGATTCGAAAGGATATGTAAGTATGTAATATATAAGGCACCTCAGGAGCGAATCATAGAACAATGATGACAACAATAGTTTTGTCAATGATGCTGATAACTTACAGCAAGTTACCTTTCCCCTGATGGAAGTAAGGTAAGTTTCATACGAAAAAATCAATAAATATATTGTAAAAAATTTAAAAAAGACTATCAAATTCTACGCGGGGAAATATTTCCAGTTTCCCTCCACGAGTTGCATTATAAATCGTTCTACTATCTTGTTTAAATATAGATTTAACCGTTAAAAATTCTTTTTTCATTGTATCAAGATCAGGAAGATTCCAAATATCGCCTTTTTTTCTATAATTAGGCAGAAAGTGATCAACTGTGCCATCTGAGGTTACAGCACGTTTTGTTTTATTTTGCTGTTTGTTTAAAGAATTATAGTCAAAATCCATTCCCAGTAAAAAAATTTCTTTTATCCCCATATAAAAAGCCAACTGTAAGGCAACAGTAGTGACTGTCTCTACAATGAATACATATGATAATAAGTTGGTCGAAAAAGAAGAGCTTTTTTCTTCCCATGGGTTGAGAATAATGGTCTTTTTATCTATAGCTAATTTGGATTTATCCTTAGGGTATATTTTGAAAAAACCTTCTAATTTATTAATTTCTTTATAACTTTGCTCTATGACAAGTGAATCGAAAACTAAATAATACCTTGGACGGAAGTGAGTCATATTGAAAGCAAGATAAATCCTATTAAATGCAAAAGTAATTTCATTTTTAAGTTTATCTAAATCAGAAATTTTAAGGCTCGGCCCTGTTCCAATAATGAATGCTCGTTTACCTTTGTGAATATTCCTGAGGGCTGTGATCCTTCGTTCATTTTTATTTAATGGAATTCCTAACTTATTAAAATAATTATGTATAATAGAAAAAATTTCTGATCGATTTTTCGAAATATAAATTGGATTTAGTATATTTAGAAAGTTCATATCATATACCTTATTTTAAGAAACCTAAAGCATGCCTTGGGGCTGGGCTGGATACTCTCAATTGAGTTCAACCAGTTTTTGACTTAAAAAACGCCATAGGTAAAAAATAAAACTTAAATCTTTGACAATGTTCTATCCCTAAAATCCCTATAGAATTGCGTATAAGAATTTTATTCTCCCCTTCCTGCTTTATAAATTTTTTCGATTAATTGCATTACTTTCAGAGCATCTTGTGAATTTCCCACTGGGCTCTCTTTTTTCCCCGTTATACACTCATAGAAATCGGTAATCTCCAATTTCCATGAGTCATCTGTATCAAAATAAATGGTTTCCTCTCTGGGTTTGCCAAAGGCATAAGCTTCATTTTCGAATTGTTTTTTAGCAAAGATAATGCTTTCTTCACCATAGCTTCTGGTAGAAGAGAGGATACCATTTACGCATAAATAACCATCTTCCATAAATAAATCTAAGGAGAATTTATGTTTCCAATGGGTGGCACTGGAATGAAGCATGGCCACCTGGCCTTTTACCGTCTTCAATAAAGCAAAGGCGTTGTCCTCTAAGCCAGGTGCATTCCAATAGCAATTTTCCACAAAACTTTTTATTTCTATAAACTCACCCAAGAAATAACGTAAAAGATCTAACATATGAATACCCTGATCTAGAAGTATACCACCACCTGCCAGATTTTTGTCAGAACGCCAATTTTTTTTAAAACCTACGCTCCCGGCTTTTCCGTAAATCCCTCGTGCCCAGAGAACTGGTCCATATCGCCCGCTGTCTACAATAGCCTTAACTTCCATGATTGCGAAATGAAATCGATGGTTGAATCCGAATTTCAATACACTGTCACCAGCTGATTGCTCTGAAGAAATAATTTTCTTCACATCCGCTACTGACCGTCCAGGAGGTTTTTCGCAGAAGACATGGCAGCGCTTATTTAAGGCGGCACAGATAATATCAGGCGCAGTATTGTTATAAGTGCAGCCAAAAACAGCATTTAAATTCTGTAATAATATATTTTCCCAATGGGTAGAAAAGGATAGTTCAGGGAATTCAGCGGATACTTTTTCATTGATATCGCATAGGGCAACTACCTCGAATCCGGGATGAGCATCCAATACATGTTTCCTGATTCGCCCCATTTTCCCCATTCCGATTATTGCAGTGCGTAGTTTCATTTTTTTTGGTTACTTTCTTGCCACACAGCGCAGGTGGGAACTCAAATTGTTACGTTGGAGAAAACCCTGCATCCTTTCTAAAAGAGAATCATCTTTCTGGCTCATGATGTATCTTTGAAAATATTGATCTTTGGGGATATTATGATCGATGTTTTTTACATATTTCAGGTCAAGAAGGCCGGGTGTAGTCAATTCTAGAACATAAAAACCAGCCTGTTCGAGTAAACAGTTTATGCCTTTTGGTGAAGGGAGAAAGATATGGTCCAGAGGAAAAATATTATCTGATTTTTCTCGAAGTGTGAGCACATCAAAACCGGAACCAGCTCGACATGAGACAATTAGCAAGCCCCCTGGCTTCAGTGTACGATATATTCTGTCCAAAAGTTTTTGAGGACAAGCTTCACGCTGAAGGACATCGATAAGGCATATTATGTCATGTTGCTCATCAATATTTATACTTTCTATAATAGGTGGAAGTGATTCTTTTACAGAGAGATTGTGAACAAAACCGGCGGAGCTAAGTAAATCAATCCAACCTAAGGATTTGCCCCCCCACTCAATAACTGTGTATTTATTATTCCCTAAATGTCTACTCACACGGCTCTCAATCCAGCCAAGCTGACTTTCCCATAAATTTTTACGCTTTTGGCTTACCATATCCTGATATTCTTCTGATGCTCGAAGTCGGGAGATTTCCGAATTGAAATAATAATTTTGTATAACTTGTTCGTCCGGTAAGGAGGCAAGACTTACAGACCAGGACTTGAGACAAATGGCGTAATAGAATCCCCATTTTTGGAACAGGATTTCATCCCTTGGCGCTTTACAAATAGGGCAAGGCTGTATATGTTTTGATTTTTTTATATTAGCCGTAAAATCCCGGGCTAAGTCGCGTTCCTTGTTAAAAATAAAATCCGGATGAATATCCTCTTCACGGATAGATATATCTGTGAACTCATAGCGGATCAATTTAATCTCCTCTTTTTACTCTTTCCTGAATACTTTTCCCGCCCATACATTTTTCGCCCACTGCTTGTGTTTGGAATCGTTGACCAAAACGAACCCGCCTGCCGCCTTAACTAAGGCAATCCCTGCAGCTACATCCCATAGCATAATATCTTCTTCAGTATAAGCATCCACACGGCCACAGGCCACATAGGCCAGTGAAAGTGCAGCAGAACCCAAAAGTCTGATTTTTTTAAATTGTTGAACTTGAACTAAAAAATCCTTAATCGCCCCCGATGAAAAATCACGATTTACAGGAAAACCCGTTGTCAAAACCGCCTTTGCAGGACATTCGATATTGGATACAACTATTGGCTTTTCATTACACCAGGCGCCTTGGCCCACAAGGCCAGAAAACAGTTCCTCCCGGTTAAAATCAAACACAACCCCTAAAATCGGTTTATCTCTCTGCCACAGTGCAATGGATACACAGCAAAATCCTATTCCCCGGGTGTAATTCAGGGTGCCATCCAAGGGGTCAATTATCCATACAGGTGAATCAGTATGTACATTTCCATGTTGGCCACTTTCTTCTGTCAAAAGGGGATATTCGGAGTTTTTACCTAATATGTTAAAGATAATTTTTTCGGTCTCCAAGTCAGCTCTATGCTTTATATCGCGTCCGGCTAAGTTTAATATGTCATTTCGGTTTACTGCTTGAAGAGTGCCGGCTGCAGTTCTGGCTGTTTGTTTTGCCAGTTCAAAATCGTTATGCCATTTCATTAGTTCTCAAATCCCTCAACAAATTCCTGACTGCCTCCTCCTCCATAGCCCTGCGGCATTGCCGGGTATAAGTACTCAGATGCGGAGTAAGCAGGACCTGATCGAATTCAGTTAATTGCCCTGAGTAAGGTTCTTGCACAAAGGCATCCAGCCAGGCAGCAGCCACTTTTCCATTCTCAAGAGCTTGTAAAAGCGCTCCTTCATCGAGTAACTCGCCTCGCGCAGAATTGAGTAGTATCATACCAGCCCTCATTTTTTGAAATTCTTTTTGGCCGAGTATGATTTCAGCCCCATTGGCATGTAAAGAAACAACCTCTGCTTCCTGTATCCCTCTTTCCAGGGTAACGGAATGTTCATCATGCTCCAAGTTTTTTGGTGTTGCAAGAGGATCTGTAACTAAAATTTTTACCCCCATGGGGCGCAAAAGTTCACCAAAACGTCTACCTATACGTCCATAACCAACGAGAAGGACTTTTATCCTCTTGAGGCCTATACCCATTCGCTTTTTCCATCGTCCCCCATGTAAGTCATTATTGGATGGAATCAATTGTCTTCCCAGGGCCAAAAGCACAGTCAGACACATTTCAGCAACCGCGTCAGTAGGGCCATCCGGGGTATTGGAAACCAGGATACCAAGTTCCTTAGCAGCCTCCAGATCTACATTATTCAAACCTATCCCAGCGCGCGCAATGGCTTTCAGGTTTGAGGCAGATTGCAATACTTTACGATTCAATGGTTCTAATCCTGCAATGAGCCCATGTATTCCCTTTAAATGAGCAATAATTTCTTTTTCTGTCAATCGTCGGTTGTATGGATTTGGTATAATTTCAACACCAGCTTGTTCTAGTATTTTTTTTGGAGTTTTATCTTTATCACCAAAAGAAGAAAGACCAATAGCTACTCTATATGGCATCCTTTTTTCCTTATATTCCATATTTTCTTCTAAGTTAAAAAGGGCCTCATTTCGTATATGCTTGAAATCATGTGCCAAAAGTTGTTGAAATTTTGATCGGCCCGCCGGGTGTTACGCTTATGATTGATTTACACATTCTAAAAATTTATCTAACCAGCAATGTAGCAGCACCTGATGAGATGCCTCTACAATTCCATAAGTGCTTGCCGGCATATAAAAATTAAGATCGCCCATCTTTCTCGATCGATTATTTGGTTTCATCCCGGACAAAGTAATCACCTTTAATCCCAATTTTTGGGCTGTCTCAATAGCTCGAAAGATATTAGGGGAGTTGCCCGAACTGCTAATGGTCAGTAAGATATCCCCTGGAGTAGCAAAACGTTTCAAGGGCATGGCAAAGCATTCTTCATAGGCAAGGTCATTGCTTACAGCAGTCATAAGTGCTGCATCATTGAAGGCTAAGCTGCGAAACCCGCCATTTTTGCTTGCATCTGCAGCCATATGACTGGCCATCATAGCGCTTGCCCCATTACCGACAAAATACATTGTTGAATTAGAGTCTTTAACTTCTTTTGTTATAGTACACCACTGGGTTATTGCCTCTTCTTGGTCCAATTTTTGACCTTTTCTGTTGGTGACCTCCATCTGTTCTAACACGGATTTAATTTTTGTAGTATAAGATGTAAAGTTTATCACCAATAGCTCCTCAATTTTTCAACTCAATTTTAAGTTTTTCGAAAAATTATCTCTAATTATCCCTCTAAATTTTTCAATCTGTGCAATTAATTATTTTTACCATGAAAATACATTTTGAAAAATATATTTTTACTGAAAAAGTTGGATTTTTTATCCTCGGGGGCAATTTTTTTTTTCATGAGCGTTTAGACAGGATAACAGGATTGACAAGATAATTTTTAATCCTGGCTACTATTTACAATAACTCTTTGAGTTTACGCTTGATCTCAACTTAATTTTTTCCAAAATTAAGTCATAATGTAGCAAAGCACAGCGTGCCCATCATGCCACTTCATCAAATTTAATTCCTTGATATTCAATAGGTATTGGCACCTGCCGTTCAGCTTTCAATCCCAGTTCCTTAAGTCTATGCAGCAAAATAACTTCATAAACTGTTTCAAGCAATCCTGGTCCAATGTTCTTTATGAATTGCAATACAAGAATCAATACCTATTTTTCATATTTGGTTTTCATTCAGCTTCTTGGCGATCTTGGCGGCTTTGCGAGATTCCTTCTGCAGAAAATATTGTTCTTCTGTCTGTTTCAACCTCTAAACCTTTTTATCGCTTTTAGCATTGCTTCTGCGAGCAATAAATCTTCTTCGGTTTTAATAATATGCCCCGCTATTCGATCAATAGGGTGAATTTTTACTTTTCCGGCATATGTAGCACATCGGCCAGATTCATAAGCCTTAATATAAGTTGAAGATCGCCAACCCGTAATGCTCCATGTAATACGCTGCACAGGTTTAAGCTCCTGTGAGTTAGTCTTCTGCTCATAAGTAAAATTGATGGGCTTTGAATCAATAGTGCACTCAATCTGTTCATTGACCACGCTGAGCAATACATCGCAGTCACCGTCAATCATAGCTTTTACAAATCTCTTTATTTGATCAGGACTTAATAGGGGCGCTATGCTGTGCACCTGAAAAAGATATTCACAGGAATGACTTTTGACAAATTCATAAATAAAATCTTCGCTGGTGGCAGTGTTATTTGCCAATTCTTTCGGCCTTTTGTGAAAGTTTACTCCTTCCTCTATCGCTATCTTACCAAAAGCCGGATGTTCTGAATTTACCCAAATATTATCAAAAATTTTGGCAGCAATACACTTGCGAATGGCATGAGTTATCAGTGGTACACCAGATAATTCACGCAGGTTTTTCAGTTTTAATCTCTGGCTGCCCATGCGGGCGGGAATCATGGCAAGTAACATATTAAATCCTATAGCATATAAAAAGAGTTTTTTTTTATTTTTTAGATAATAAAAAGTATTCTTTAGGAAAGGAATCAATTAATTTTTTTGTGTCGAATTTTGAAATAGGTTCCAAGCCACCCATTTCTAAAGATTCTTCAATAGACATAGCAAACTGATTAGGCTTTCTACCAGTGCTTAAATAGTAATCATTATATTTAAATGAAACTTCCGTTAATGAACTTGGTAAAAAAGGGTTATGTAGCCATCTTGCTGGTATACCATAAGCTTCAGCAATAATTATGCCATGTAAAGAAGAAGATATTATGAAGTTCGATTCAAGAATACGTTGAACCACTTTTTGCCAAGGTATTCTATTTGGTTTCTGGCAAAGGTAAATATTGTAATTTTTATAACGCTCCCAATATTTTTTTATGTAAGGTTCGTCAAAATGCTGAAATAATACTGTGTATTCATATTTAGGGTTAGGTTTATATTCTTGAAAAAGGATTGGTAATAAAAGTGCAGGGTCACCGTAAACTTCCGGGCAGGTCCAACCATACTGCTCAATTAAAAAATTACGAGATAATGGACCGCGAACAGCCCGAATATCCAATTCAATTTTTGGAGGCTCTAGCGGTTGCCATTTACTGTTTATTCCTGTGCCCCAAATTATATCGCTATGCTTTGCTTGGTGAAAAATTGATCCAAGGGCAAATAATCTTTTATTTTTTTGTACTTCTTTTTTCTTATTAGTAATAAATTTTATTGTTCTATTAACACGATTATTAACTTTTAGAATGTAACCATTAAACAAATTTTTTTTAGTTTTCTTTGTATTATAAATTTCAAAATTATTTATAGATTCTATATTATCTATTTTTGCTATTCTTTTTACAATTTCTGGTGAAATTGAATCGGCAAAACTATATGAATAATGGTATATTATTTTCATTTTTAGAATTTTTTTTAAAATTTATTTTGCCATATAATAAACAAGGGGCTGAATAAATTTGCCCACCTAATACATGTAAGTTAATTAAATTTTCACCCCAGTAATATACCTGTCCTGTATTTTTATTTCTCAATTGAAGATCCACAGTGTAATTGCCGGCATTTAAAAAAATTTGTTCTGTTTCAATTTCCCAAAAAAAGGCGCCTTCATTTATTTCAAAATCAAGTGGGCATTGAGCAATTATAATATTTTCTATATTTTTAATACTTATAATCAGGTTAATTCTATTATCATTCACATCGGATGTTCCATTGATATGTAACTTGAATGGTTGTCTTTGTTTTAAAGTAAGATTATTACCCTGCTTATCATAATTAAAATTACTAATCTTAATTCCATCTTCAATATTTATTTTATATTTACTGTTAGTTTGATTAACTTTATTGTAGATCGAAATACCTTCAGCAATGGACCCGTTAAATAATAGTATACCGAGATTAAAGACTAAAACAGAATGGCATAAACGCCCAATATCATGCATTGAGTGTGAAACCAAAATAATTGATGAATTCATTTTCATATTGGCAAGTCTGTTATAACATTTTGCACGAAATGCAGCATCACCGACAGCAAGAACTTCATCAATGAGTAATATATCAGGTGAAAGTGAACTGGCGACAGCAAACCCGAGCCGCACACGCATCCCAGAGCTATAACTCTGCACAGGCGTATCAATAAAATCCCACACTTCGGCAAAGTCCACAATCTCATCAAATTTAGCATCAATCTTTTTTCTACTCAGTCCCAGTACTGAACCGTTTATATAGATATTCTCCCTACCGGTAAGAACAGGATTGAATCCAGCCCCCAGCGCAATGAGAGCCCCTACCTTACCGCACATTGTTACTCTGCCGGAATCAGGTTTTATCAGCCCATTTAAAATTTTCAGTATAGTAGTTTTTCCTGCTCCGTTCCGACCAATAAGGCCCAAAACTTCACCACGCTTAAGTTCAAAAGAAATATCCTTCAAGGCCCAAAATTCCTTAGCGCGTAACTTTTGTTGGTGGTTGTTCCTGCCCATCACCTCAGCAGCGATATCTTTTACACCATACCAAAGGGAACGTTTAAGCCCGTAGCAGAATTTTTTAGAAACGTTTTCGACTTTAACTAAAATTTCGTCAGACATTGCTTCTATGCACTCATACGTTCAATCAGGATTGGCATAGATATCCTATATAGAATAAAAGCTGCGAATATCAATACCATTATGATGCTTAAAACAATATAGAATTCTATTAAAAATACAGGCATTTGTCCTGTGAGCCAGTCACGAGATGTCATGAGGAGAGACGTCATTGGGTTATATTTAAAGACTAAACCCGCAATCCCTTCTGTTTTCATTGGAAACACAACAGGCGTAATATACATCCAAAAAGTTGTTGCTATGGTTAATCCCCTTCCAATATCTTGAAATAAAGTGCCAATAGGTGTCAGTAAAAGTCCTATGGCAATACCTGCCATTACCAGAACAATCGCCCCAAATAAGACAAAAATCCCTTTCCACCCAGGGTTTACTTTAAAAATAAAAAGAATGGGGATTATCAGTATCAAGCGGATGGAAGCATTAAACAAAACCTCTCCAATCCCGCTTAGAATTATAGCTTCTTTAGGTAAATTAATTTTTGCTAATATGTCTTTTGATCTTAAAACTTGTTGAATAGGGCTATTCATGGCATCCACAAAAATCTGCCACAGAAATGTTCCTGTAAAGGTGTAAAGTACGTATGGAATGGGGGTTGCTCCGACCTTTACGATCCCGGCGCCATTAAGGAAAATCCAAGTAAGAGTAGTAATTAACGGCATTATAAATGCCCAACCGATGCCCAAAATGGATTGCCGGTACATCCCTGCAATATTCCGTACCATAAGCCGCCAAGCTAATTCTTTGGAGTTTTTGATGTCAGTCAACATATCCTTTATTAGCTTCCAAGGCTGGCAGACCGGAGTTTCAGGAGTATAAACTTTTTGATGATTCATGAAATGTCCTTACCCTCAACATTTTTCATTACATTCCAGCCCACCGCCTTATTATAAACAAATTATTTATAAGAGCTAATGCATTCATGTATTACAAAACTATCATAATCATACAAAGAAAGGCTGAGTGCTTTTGTGATAGCGGTCAATTTGTTAGCAAGTTCCTTGCGTTTGAATGGGATTTAACATTGTCAAACTAAAAAGTGATCAATATGGTTAATAAGTAAACACAATTATCAGTATATAGGAGCC
The DNA here is from genome assembly GCA_030605265.1 of Pseudomonadota bacterium. Lineage (GTDB taxonomy): Bacteria > SZUA-182 > SZUA-182 > DTGQ01 > DTGQ01 > JAUWIR01. The sequence goes on from JAUWIR010000012.1 coordinate 14,835, forward strand.
ATTGTGCTATCATTATGTAATTGCCAATAAGCGTTAACATAAACAACTCCCAAACTAGAGTCCCAGTTAAATTGGCCAATATCTCTTTCAAGCCATTCGACCCTAAAACGTGCAACATTCTCAATGTCATCAAGTTTTTGCCCGGGCTGCCAAAGCCTCAAACTAACCGAATAAGACCCTGGTAAAAGGGGCAGAGACTCGATTTTACAAACTACTTCCCCTATGCCTTGCAGGGAATTAGGTATGTTGTTTGGTTGATAATCACTAAAAAGAGTAAAAACCTTTACTCCACAGTCATTATGAAAACTCATGACAAATTGGGGTACAGCTATTTTTTGATCAAAGGAATAACTAATCTTCACTTCTAAAGGTTTACCATAGTAAGCAATACCATTATTTATGCCCATACTGAATTTTGTGAGTAATGGTCTAAAGCCTTTTGCACGGTTAGGATGATTAATAAGATTCTCTGAGGCAGATAATTTTTCTGTACCTTGCATATAAGTTGCTATAGTATTATTGACTTCGCCAATTGTTTTAATTCTACCTTTCGAGAGGAGAATTCCTCGTTTGCAGAGGCTTGAAACGGCGCCCATGTTATGGCTTACAAATAAGACAGTACGTCCTTCTTTTACTACGTTTCCCATTTTGCCTAAGCACTTTTTTTGAAAAGCGGCATCACCCACTGCTAAAACTTCGTCCACTAATAAGATCTCCGGCTCAAGATGAGCGGCCACTGCAAAGGCTAATCTCACATACATCCCGCTTGAATAACGTTTAACCGGGGTATCAATAAACTCTTCGACTCCGGAAAAGTCCACAATTTCATCGAATTTTTTTTTAATCTCAGCTCTGGTCATTCCCATAATGGCACCATTAAGAAATATGTTTTCTCGCCCTGTTAGTTCAGGATGGAAGCCTGTGCCAACCTCCAATAAACTGGCCACACGTCCATATATACGGGATTCACCCTCAGTTGGTTCAGTAATTTGACTTAATACTTTCAACAAAGTTGATTTGCCGGCGCCATTTAGTCCTATGATACCAATTATTTCACCTTGCATGACCTCAAAGGAAATATCCTTTAAAGCCCAGAATTCTCTTTTAGCTTTCAAAGAAGACAACCCTGTATATTTTTCTGAATTTCTAAAATTATTTTTATTTTTTAAACTACAGCCATATGATTTGATATAATGTGCAAGGTAGTCACGTAATGTATCATGTCGTAAGGTAGCGCCAATCTTGTATTTCTTACCTAAAGCTTTAACCTGAATTATCGGTTTTGCCATTTTTTAATTTTTAAAAATCCATTTATTGATGTAATTGGATTTATATAATGTCTGCAAAGGTTTTTTCAGTACTTTTAAAAAAACAAATACCGGATATAAGCAAAATTAGTATAATTACCAAACTTACCCAAATGCCCGGCCAATAGGGTTTAAATTGGTCACCAAGTATACACCAACGAAAGCCGTCAATAACTCCCACCATGGGATTAAGACTATAGAGTAATCTCCATTTTTCCGGTACCACATCTGACATAAAACCCACAGGGCTAATGTATAGCCCTGCCCGCATGAGAAAAGGAACTATATAGCCAATATCCCTGTACTTAACATTCAAAGCGCCAAGCCAAAGACCAATGCCAAAAGAGGCTAGAAAGGCGATCATCAAAAAGACAGGTAAGAGGAAAAGTAAAAAGCGAAAAGACACTTGATACCAAACCATAAGTCCAAGGAGAAGGATAAATGATATGAGAAAATCAACACCTCCACAAATGGTTGAACTTGCCGGGATGATAAGCCGAGGGAAATAAACCTTGGAGATTAAATGTGCTGAGCCCACAAGTGAATTGGTGCTTCTGCTCATGGCATTGGAAAAAAACTCCCAAGGAAGCAATCCGGCAAAAGTCATCACGGCATATGGCGCGCCATTGCTTGGAAGTTTGGCTAAACGTCCAAAGACCACAGTAAAGACAACCATGGTGAATATCGGCTGAAGTGCTGCCCAGGCTATGCCAAGCACCGTCTGTTTATAACGAACAAGGATGTCCCTCCAGGCAAGAAATACAAAAAGCTCCCGGTAGCGCCAAAGCTCTTTAAAATCAACGCCGATTAATCCCTTTCGTGGACGAATAATGCGTAAAGGGACAGTTTGTGCTGTGATTGCTTGATTAGACATAATTTAAAAAATTAAGAGAAAACAGTTCACTGGTTCAGGGTTCAAAAGTTCAGGGCTTATGGATGTTATCAGCCAAGAGAATACAGCTTCGCCCTCTCAATTCCAATAACTAGAGTAGTAATTTTAATTATTAAAAAATAAGTCTTAATTGGGGAAAAAAATAAGTTAGTCTTTTCAATATTGTATCGACAGCAAGTACAACCTAAATTCGGAATCTAATATAAGAAATTATTTTTTAATATTCTTTTTTAATATAGCCGGTAAAATAGATTAAGTAAGGATATAGCTAATTATTGTAACGATAGAAACGATCATTCACAGAATTAAATGGAAAAATGAGAGGGCCCTTAAAAAGAAATCAGTTAAAAAGTAAAATTTTATTAATTTTGGGATGAATATGGTTGGGATTATCGAGATTAAGGAGAAAAATATGGGCTCTGATAAAAGATAAAAAATAGTTTTATTATCTATATTGGGGGCTTATTACAAGCAATTCTCATAACCGGCTAACTCCGGAAAATATTTTATATATATTCCTCTGTCTCTGGTAAGAATTGCATTACACTTTGTTAAGGCGAATCCTCCTATATAAAAATCGGATAAAAAATGTTCCTTTACATCCATTATATTTCCACAGTGCGAACATTTAGGTCTTGTCTTTCTCTTTAAATATTTCATCCACCCGGTTCCGGCGCTAGTCACGGAATCAAGATCTAATGATTCGATTCTAATTTTGTGATCCCTCAAAAATGAATGTAATAGCTTCGTATCTCCTTTAAATTGAGGCATAAGCTCTGCAAATACCACAGATGGAGCAATAAGGTCCTCCCTTTTGGTAATCGCAGTATATAATTTTTCCTGATGGCTTTTAAATTCATCCTTTAAGATATCAATGAGAATGGTAGTATCTATGCAGATTTTCAATTTACCTTGCCTCTGATTTCATCCATATAGCTCTCAGTTGTGGTTCCATCTTTAAATCTTCCGCACCATTTCTTCTTAACTGCTTCCAAGGGATTCACAATCAGAATATATTTATCCCCCTCTCTGGTTATATCTATTTCGCTTCCCGGAACAATACCCAACTCATGGCGAATATCTGGAGGTATTGTAATCTGGTACTTTGCTGTAACTTTAGACATATTTATTCATCTCCTATGATGGTATACCATTAACTACTTTGTAGTATACCTATGTTGCTACCTTCGGTCAAGGCTTTATTTTTCTGTTTTTTCAACCTTTCCGAAATATCGATTACATGAATATCGAATATCGAAAGTAAAGTTGAAGGCTGAGTTCTTACAGGGCGACCAGATTAATTCCTTCTTCTAATTTTTTTGTAGGGCATACTTCCTTTTCTTGGCTAAATTCGTAATCTAATATAAGAAATTATTTTTTGATATTCCTCTTTAAAATAACCGGTAAAATATATTAAAAAGACATAGCTAATTAGCGTAACGATTGAGACCATGAATAAATGGAAAAATGAGAGAATTCTTAAAGAGAAATCACTTAAAAAGTAAAATTTTGTTAATCCGGGGATGAATATAGTTGGAATTATCGAGATTAAGGAGAAAAATATTGGCTCTGAAAGAAGATAAAAAATTTTTTTATTATCAATATTTAATTTTTTATTAAATTTCCAGAGAAAAAATATTGAACCAACCAGAAGGGAAAATGAGGAGGCTATTACAGCGCCACCAATTCCCCATCTAATTATCAGAAAATAACTTAAAATGATATTTAATATACTTATTAATAGGCCG
>JAUWIR010000191.1 GCA_030605265.1 Pseudomonadota bacterium
GAAAAAAGAGCCCGGTTTCCCCATAGAACCTGATGGTTCTTATAGCCCGGAAAAAATAGCTGCATGGAAAAAATTAGATAGTGGAACAAAGAGCAAAGATTCAAGCGATACAATATCGGATAAGGTTAAATGGGATATTCATTTTCGTAAGTTCCGCGCTAAACTGGCCGAGGTTGCTTTTCTAAGAGAAAGGGGCGGATTGATCCCACGGGACGAAGTCGAAGAGCTTTTGGTATCTAGGGCGGTTGAATTTAAAAAAGCTCTTCTCTCTATGGGGAGAATTTTAAGTTTGAGATTGGCACATAAAGATAGTGTCGAGATTCAAACTCTCTTGGATGGAAATTCATTAGAAATTCTCAGAAATTATTCCAGACAAAATAATCTGATTGAGGTAAAAGATAAAAAGAATGGCAAAGCCTAAATCTTTCCAATTATGGGATTCAGAAAAACAGGCACTTTCCCCGCCAGAATCTTTGCCGGTTGCAGAATGGGCGAACAAAAATATTATTCTTTTACCAGAGTCGTCAAGAGAGCCAGGTCCGTTTCGATACCAGAGGGCACCTTATACGAAAGATATAATGAACCTCTACCAACATCCGAAGGTTAGACATTTGGTTCTAAAATGGGCAACACAATTAGGTAAAACCCTTGTTTTGTTTAATATCCTTGGGTATCTCATTGACCAAGATCCTTTCACTACGCTGTTGATGTATCCTTCGGACAATGAGGCCAAATCTACTTCGCGAACAAGGATACAGCCGATGATTGACGCTTGTAAGTCTTTAAGGTCAAAAAAACCGGCAAATCTAAAAAGATTTCAGCTTGATGAGATGCATTTCCCGGGGATGGTCCTGCATGTTGTCGGCGGGAATTCCCCTACACCCCTTTCACAAAAACCTTGCCGGAATGTATTTCGGGATGAAATTAATAAACTTAATTTCATCAAAGCCCATGGTGACCCCATGGAGCTTTCCTTCGAGAGGTTAAAATCGTTCTTTGATATTCGTAAAATTGTTGATGTGAGCAGTCCCACTGAAGAAAACGGTAATATTACGAAACAAGAAGCATCCTGCCAGGTAATTATTCGCTATTACGTACCATGCCCGTTTTGCCACAGACTACAGACATTGGATTGGCCACAAATAAAATTCGAGAATCAACATGATCTTGACCGGGTGAATCGTATTCAGCTTGCCAAGGTTTCAGCTTATTATGAATGTCGATATTGCGAAAAACATATTGCAGATTTTCATAAAGAATGGATGCTAGACCCTAAGAATGGGGCAGGCTGGTTTGATATGACTATACAAGAGCCGAAACCATGCGATGATCCCATAAACGAATTATTCAAACAATTTGAAGAAAAAGGAATAGAGCTTTCAGAAATTGCCAGCCGACTATCCTCTCTTTACTCCCCTTGGCTTCGTTGGGCTGATATCGTGGGGAAATTCCTTGAGGCCCATCTTTCTACTTTTAAGAGATTTGATAAGCTTCGGACATTTATCAATGATTGGCTTGGGGAAGAATGGATAGACAAAATTGAAGATAAATCAGAAAATGATATTTTAAAGCTGAAATGTGATTTTCCTCCATTAGTGGTCCCCAAAGAAGTATTAGCGCTAACTTGTGGTATAGACTGTCAGAAGGACGGCTTTTACTTTGTAGTTAGAGCCTGGGCCAGAGATTCTACCTCTTGGCTCATCAGGTATGGACATTTACTGGTATGGGATGATGTATACAAACTTCTTTTTAATGATAGTTATGAGATCGAGGGCTCCTCCGGTCGAGCTGGAATATGGAGAGCGGCAATAGATACCGGTGGCGGTAAGGATGGTGAAAGATCCATGACCGAATCAGCATACAATTTTATTGCCAGATGCGGAAAAGGTGTTTTTGGAATAAAAGGAAGTAGCCGCGAAATGATAGGCAAAATGAAGCTTACAATTATTGGCCATGCCCCGGGAAGAAAAGATATTCCTCTCCCTGGTGGAGGCCTTAGATTATGGATTATTGACACTGATTATTTTAAAGATATTTTTCATTCGCGAATGCAAATTAAAGCTGGAGATCCCGGGGCGGTGTATCTGCACTCTGAGACAGACATGGATTACGCGAAACAGATTATAGCCGAGGAAAAGCGAAGGAATAAGGACGGGAGATATAAATGGGTACATTTCAGAGGTCAGAATCATTACCTTGACGCCGAGGTCTATGCCTCATGTATAGTTGACCCGGTTTGTTATGGTGGGTTAAGAGTAATCCGTGACAAAACTACGGAGCAAGAACAGCAAAAGCCAAAGGTGGCTCAAAGTAAATGGATGTCACAAATTTGATAGGGAGACAAGAAAATGTTGGAGAAAATGCCAAATAGTTTAAAAAAAGATGAAATCCTCAATAAATTGGCTGATCGACATGTTGAAATAGAGAAAGAAGAAGATGAAATTAACATAAAACAATTTTCGATTCCACCTCTCAAAGAAAACCTTTCCAAAATTGAAGCTTTGGGAACAGAAAGCGACGAATTGTTAGGAGAAATGTCAGACATAAGAGAGGAGATGGCTGGCAGGCTTCTTTTAATCGCGAAAGAAGATAAAGAAGTAAAGGAATTATTTGCTGATGTTTTGGAAGAAATAACAGATCATGTCTTAAAAAATGCCGGTTCTATCCCTTTTAGGGGGCAAAAAGAGTAAGGATCGATCTATGAGATATGAGGAGCTTTTTAAAACCACCTATGATCTTAATCCTCTTGTGGATTCGGCACTGAATGAGGGGAAAAACTCTCAGAGAGCAAGGGAGGCCCTTATTCAAATCAAAGAGATGTTCATTGAATACAAAGAAAAAATTGATCAAATACTTAGTGTGCCTTTGCCGGAAGTGCCGGAACGAGAGTTTGTTCCACCGCCAAGGGCCAGGACTTCTGTGAGATCGAAATGGATGGGAAAACACATAGACGGCCACCAGGCCATTAAGTCAGATGTGGCAAATGCTACTAAAGATAAATTTTTCACTATATAAAACGAAAGGATGAGATCATGAATAATTGCAAAATATGCGGTTCGGATCAATTAAAATCACTATCAAATGGGGCAAGTCAGATCATTTTTTGTGAAGAGTGCCTTCAAATTGTTCAGGGCTTTGCCAGATGCGGGAGCTGCGGCGGCTCACAATTACACTATAGGCCTACAACGGCTCAGGGCGGCGATGAACAATTTATTTGCAAATGCGGAGAAGTTAATCTTTTTAGGTCAGCAGCAAAAGCCTTTCAACCTGTACAGAGAGGAGCCGCACAGACTACAATGTCTGCCTTAGATCAGATGATATCCTCCATTCCAGTATCCACAGGCGCAAAACAAAATTCCAGTATTGCCGGTATGGCTGTTGGAAATGGCAGTTCCCTGGTTGAAAATGCCAAACGAAGGGCCGAGGCTTCTAATGGGGGCCAGTGCAAAGCGAATACTCACGAGGGGATTGACCTGGCAGAAAGTAAAAATAATAGAGGCTCTTTAGTTGAGGCAGCACGGAAAAGGGCCATATTCGCAGCAGACCGGCAGGGGCAATCCCTTGCGGAAATAACGAGAGTATAATTTTTTTATTTATCAACAAAATAACCAAAAAAGGAGTAAGAACATGAATTTCATTGATATTATCAGTAAGCCGGATGCAACCGTACAGGAATTAACCGGCGCATTTTTGGAGCTTCAAGGGAAACGAATTGAATTACAAACCGCTTTTGACGAGACCTATAAAAATGTTATTTCTTCCCACCAGCACTCCCTTTGTGGCGGTGACCGTGACCAGGGTAAAAAACTCACCGACTTACAGAAGCGTTTAACTGACATTGATCAAAAAATGGTTGCCTGCCAGTCGGGCCAAGATCAAATTAAGGGCCTTTTGAAAGATAAAATTTTTCTTGATTTTACAGCGAGGAAAGATCTTTTAAACAAAGAATTTTTGGAATTGGAGACCGAAGAGGATAAGCTTTTTGATGAGCTGATTTCAAAAGGTGCCGAATTGACCGTACTTTATGAGAAAATAAAGGGCGCGTCCTTTTCTCCATCACCACGTGGCGATTGGCGAGAATCCCCGGCAAAGCTGGAAATATCTCAAAAGACATTAAGCGAGGAGAGATATTTTAAGTTCATGGACCTTGTGAAAGAGGCCAGGGGCAAAGAGCAAAATAGATCTATAGAGGGCAAGAAAGACGATATTCGGAGCGAGCTTTACGAAATTGAGATGACTATTGAGGAATGGTCCGAGGAAAATGCAAATGAAGCCGTAGAAGGGGTTTTAAAGAAAGCGGGTGTAAATCCGGTTAAAGAAACAGCGAATGTTAATTAATACGCGGCGGCCCGGCGTTTTTATGTGGCTAAATTGGGCCAGGGTCATGCTTACTTCCACCCTTTGACGTTTGGCCACAAAAACGCGGGGGTGGCGCGTGATCTGATCAAATCACCCAGGGGCCGGATGGCAGCCTTTGTTTCCCTTTGGTCAGATTTATTTAATGCAATACATTAACTTATGGTAAATAAAGCGTAATAAAACATATAATTATATTAGGAGAGTCCATTCCTATTAACCAATTTTATTGGGAATTAGGGTTTCGGTAACTATTAAATATAAAAATCGTGTGGACTCTCCCTTTTAATCCTTCCAAAAATCAACCATCGTATCTTTTACAGTAGTACCCTTCCATTGTTAAAACCTCAAGTACTCAAAACAAGACAACCTATTGATTTAATTACCTTAATTGATATTTAATACTGATATAATAAAAAGCCTTTGTTTTCAATATGTTAGGATACGAAAAAATTAACTCAGTTTTTTTAATGTAAAATCGACTAAGCCTTGGAAAGGCTTGTTTTACAATGGGTTAGTGCCGAGGGGAAAATCCATACATTTGTACGAAAAATTCCTTAAAAGTGGCTCAAAATTCAGCCGATAAATCCATTTGAAATGGGAAAATTACAAATTTGCTTGGTTGACCTCCTCCTGGACGCAGAGGCGAAGCTGGGAGAGATATTGGTGAATACACCGAAAGAATCTGGTAAAAGAACAGACTTAAAGCGACCTGGTTCCTCGCCGGTAACTAGGTTGCAGAATATGGGCATAACCAAAAAAGAATCTCACCTTGCTCAAGTGGTGGCGACGAATCCGGTTTATACTTCCAGACGTTATACCTTGGCGGATCGAAATCGTCCTGAAAGTTGTATTTTGACGATTCTTTAACAGTTAAATTTTCATCATAATTCTTTGTCCATTCCTCAATAGTTGTTCGTGGTATTCCAACCGCTTCCGCTATTTTCTCTTGTGTTTTACATGCCAACCATAATTCATAAACCTTTTTTTTATTACGCACCTTTTTTTCTTTAATCGTCCTGGAAGTTGTTTTTCACGGAATCTTTAGCGGTTAAATTTTCCGTAAACTTCATTACCCAATCAGAAACAGTATCTTGATGTATCTTAACCGCTTCCGCAATCACCTCTTGCGTGTGGCTCAGAATTACCGAAATGTTGAATAGCCAAAGATTTTTTCTTAAATTTCCAAACATTATATTTCGGCACTTCAAAGTCTATGAGATGGTTGGCGTAGGGTTTTACCGATTCCGGCAGATCTGCCATTTTCGGTAAAACATCGGCGATAGTTTGTTGAGAACAACCTACCTTCTCCGCAATTTCCTCTTGCGTGTGGCAGGATAGCCATAGTTCCAGACGTTATACCTTGGCACCTCAAAATCGTCCTGGAAGTTGTATTTTAGGAAAAGTTTAGGATTTAAATTATTCCTAAAATCCTTGGTCCATTCAATAACAGTTGGTTGTGCAATTCCCACCGTTTCCGCTATCTCCTCTCAGAGATCGACATAGAGGCCGTTTTACCCTCACTCGAATCCTACCCTTGTAATTCGTATGGGTTGAAACCCAAGGTCGAAAAAAAGGCTATTTGCTGGACAATTATGGGTAAAGATTCGTTTCATAAATTTGAGTAGCTGACCCCATGCGCGTGGGTGGAACTTCGCTGACCTGAAAATTCAGGTGAGCAAAGTCGCTGACCCCCGTGCGCGTGGGTCGTGGTATAGAAAATTTAACCGCTAAAGAATCTATAAAATACAACCTCTTCTCCCGTGCGCGTGGATTTCGTCAATAATTTAAATCCTAAACTTTTGACGAAATCCTCTTCCCCCCGTGCGCGTGTGTGCCACTACCCACCAAACAGCATAATTTTCTTTTGTGAATTATTTTTAAACTTTTTGTTTGACATTGCCGATTGATAGGTATAATGTATGTAGGGTAGGTACATGGGGTATATAAATATTTTATATGGGAATAAAAAATTATGGTCAAGCTAAACTTTTACATCCCTGAAAACGAAAAAGGCAGTGATAAAAATAAGAGCATTTGGGAAGATTTAGAGAAAGTTAAATCCCTTTATGATATTGAGATCACCAAGCAGCTCATCAATAAAGATGATGAGGAAAAACTTAAATCAAAAATTTTATGGACTATAGCCGTTTTTAAAAGGATAAAGATACACCAATCAGTAAAGGGGAAATCTCTTTATCCTCAGTTGATTGTTTTTTTTGATGATGAACCTTTTACTTTTTATGACCAAACTTATGGTAAGGAGAAAAAAATTACTATAAAGGACTTTTTAGATAATCTCATCCAAGAAAAGGTGTTATGTCTTCATGATGAAGATGAATTTGCAGAGAAAATGAAAACACTTAGAAAATAAACAGCGGCCCCGGAAGGTGGTTGCACACCTATCCGAGACCTAGCCGATTTCATGGTAAATTGTGACCGTCACCATGAAAAAGGATTCCGTATTATAAATCAAAGTACGGTCCTCCACAAGGAGGAATATCATGAATTACCCGCCACAAGGGGCAACCCTTCACCCAATATTATCTTCACCAGTATTATCTTCACCACCTTCAAACACCGAAAAACCTTCACGTAATGTCATTAATACCCTACAGCATGAAGTTGACCGATTGGTTTCATTACTAAACTAGGTTCAGTTCTTGGGTAGAATTTGCGTTTTTCATTGGCTTATCGATAAAATTTATCGGAGAATTTTCACAACAATTACCAGTCTCAGTAATTTAATTAACCAAATATCAGAAAATTAAACGAGGGGAAGGAGGGAACATGGCAAATCTACTTGCACAAAATAGACCCACTATTGCGCCGATATCAATCAAGCTTGAAGACGATATCGAAAAACTAATGCAGGTCTGCAATCAAGTCTTACACATCGGCAAAATATGCTGCCATTTTAACGAGCTTACCCACAGTTTACACAGCGATATTTTTTCAGTAATTATTGACCTTAGCACTGTTATCGGCCAGGTAGAAAAGATTGTGGCGGCGTTATGAAAAAGTTAACCAAAACAGAAACGCTCACACTAATTTTATTACTTGATTGGTTGGCAATCACAAAACCTGTTTTCGATCAAATAAGGCCGGAGACAATTAATTCACTAAAAGAAAAGATTTGCGGGAATAATCCCAACAAAACACAAGACCTTTTTGAAGGAGAAGATCAATGAGAAGTAAAATAGAACAAATTGTAAACGGGAAATCTTATAATACTGAAACAGCCGACGAGGTCGCCAGTGATGAATATTGGGACGGTAGTAATCATGAGCGGGATTGAAGGAACTGCCATTTGTATAAAACTAAAAAAGGCAATTTCTTTACCGGATATTCTACTAGGTGGCAGGGAGAAATTGATCATATTGAGGCGTTAACC
>JAUWIR010000235.1 GCA_030605265.1 Pseudomonadota bacterium
CACCTTACCACGGAGGCACAGAGAAAAATCAAAAGACAATCCTCTTGATTCCCTCTTTTAAAACAGGGACATTAAAATTTATAATAGGCGGACCTTCACCAGTTCATGACCAAGTCTTTCTTCATCAGCTGCCTCTAATAGACTAAGGCCTAAATGCCCATGAATTTCTATCGCTGTCCTAATTATCTTCTCTGTAAGTTTTTTTTCTAAAATCATTTCTCAGTGCCTCCGTGTCTCCGTGGTGAACTAAGGTGATGTGCTCTTTTGCCGGATTGTTTGTATTAATTGTCGGGCCTGCCAATGGGTTGGCTCCAATCTGATGGTTTGCTGCAAATGAAAAAGGGCATCTGCGGGATTTTCTTTTTTTAAAAAGATACATCCTAAATTAAAATGAGCTTCTGAATGAAGAGGATTGATTTTAAGTACTTTTTCCCATTCCTCTATGGCCAGTTCAAATTTTTGAGTTTTATAATATACATTACCGGCACCTAAAAGGGCTGCCTGATAGGTCGGATCAAGCTTTAAAGAGGCATCATATTCCTTTAGGGCCTTTTTATAGATGTTTAGCATTTCGTAGGCTATGCCAAGATTGGTATGGGTGATAATTTGAGTGTTGCGATCAGGATTAAGAGTTAATACTTTTTCAAATAAATCTTTTGCCTCCTGATACCGGAATTTTTTCAAATAAATTACCCCAAGATTGTTATAAGAAAGGGTTGTTTCCGGGTGCAGGGTAATATCTGTTTGGTATTCATGAATGGCCTTCTCATAATCCCCGATTTTTTCGAAGAGATTGCCAATATTATTATGTATATTGATAAAATATGAATTTTGCCCGTTAACTTTTTGAAATTCCTTGAGAGATTCCTCTAATTGACCGGTTTTTTCCAAAGCATTACCCAATAAGAAGCGTGTGAGAATGTTTTGAGGATTTTTTTGAAGCACCTGTCGGAATAAATCTATAGCTTCCTGGAAATGTCCTTTTTCATATTGAAGACTTCCAAGATCATATAGGTGAATGATATCAATCATATCTTTAGGATCTTGACATAGATTTGCTGATTTGGAAAAAGATGGAGCAGTAACATACCCTAAGCTTTGCAAACGTTTTTGAGTCATTGGGTCCATAGGGGTTTCTTGACTATCCGGTTCAGGATGAGTATCAATGAAAGAAGAAAATAGTGCGGTTAACTTATTTGCTTGCTTGGGGAATTGGTTAATCACATTTGACAGTTCCTCAGGATCTTTATTCAAATTATATAATTCAGGACGGGGGGCCTGAATATATTTCCAATTATTGGTTCGAACCCCTTCAAGTCGACTCCACCCAAAATTTGCTTCAGGAAAGCGGGTTTCAAGAAAAATAGGGGTCTCAGGAAAAGAAGAATTTTCATGGTAGAGACATTTTTTCAGGCTTTCTCCCTGCCATTTTTCTGGAATCGGGATGCAAACAATATCAAGGATTGTAGGGGCAATATCAATGGTTTTTACAGAAGTTGAGCATACTTTTCCTTTATCTATTCCAGGAGATTTGATGATCAGAGGCACACGAATGGTGGCATCATAAAGAAATATTCCATGGGTGTTTTCTTTATGTTCTCCAAGACTTTCTCCATGATCGGCAACAAGGATAATTAAGGTATTTTGCCATAGCTCGTTTTTTTCCAGTTCCGCAAACAAAAGACCTATACATTGATCTACATAAGCAATTTCACCATCATAAAGATGATCGCCATATTCATCCCTAAAGGGGAGGGGAGGGTCGTAAGGCGTGTGGGGATCAAAGTAATGTACCCATAGGAAAAAGCCGTCAGATTGTTTTTTTAACCACTCAAAAGCGCTTTTGTTGACCTTCTCGGCCCTGCGTTCGTTGTAAAGAGAAAAGGCCTCGGTCATTTTCCCGTTGTCTGCTAATTTGTCATTATACAGATCAAATCCTCGGGATAGGCCGAATTGTTTGTTTAAAACAAAAGCCCCGACAAATGCGGCTGTGGTAAAGTTATTTTTTTGGAGAATCTGAGTCAAGGTTTCTATTTCTTCATTTAATTTATATTCCCCATTATTCAAGATACCATGGGTGCGAGGATAAAGACTGGTTAAAATGCTTGCATGAGACGGCAAAGTTATAGGGACCGGAGTGAAAGCCGAATCAAAGAGGACTCCCTCTTTTGCCAAAGAGTCAATATTAGGGGTTTTTATATGAGAATACCCATAACAACCGAGATGGTCTGCCCTGAGTGTATCAATAGTTATCAGGAGGACATTCTTTGGTGGGTTACTAAGGCAAGAGGAATTTTTATTGAGGAGGTCTTTTTTACATGCAGGAGATAAAAAGAGTAATAAAAAAAAAGGTAAAAGTTGTTTGCAATATCTTTGTAGGTGAGACAAACTCATAACAGGTTAATCGCTCTCAGTTTTAAGAACAGCTAAAAATGCCTTTTGAGGAATACCGACTGAGCCCACCATTTTCATTCTTTTTTTGCCTTTTTTCTGTTTTTCCAATAGTTTTCTCTTTCGGCTGATATCACCCCCATAGCATTTTGCTAATACATCTTTTCGAAAGGGTGAAATGGTGGCGCGAGCAATGACTTTATTGCTGATAGTTCCTTGAATGGGTATTTTAAACATTTGTCTCGGGATTTCCTCTTTAAGTTTTTCACAGGCATGCAATGCTCGATCTCGTGCACGATCTGCATGAACCAATTGAGAGAGGGCATCCACTTTTTCAGCATTAATAAGAATATCAACTTTTACAATATCACTTTCACGATAGTCTAAAATTTCATAGTCAAAAGACCCATATCCCTGGGTGATACTTTTCAGTTTATCGTAGAAATCGTAAATCACCTCAGCCAAAGGTAATTCAAAAGTCATCTCAAGTCGCCCTGAACCAATATAGTGGTATCCGGTATTAATTCCTCTTCGATCAAGGCATAATTTCATAACAGCTCCCATATATTGATCGGGAATAATGATGATGGCCTTTATAAAGGGCTCTTCAATTTTTTCAATAGTAAGAGGATCAGGGTAAAGGGCCGGATTATCAATAGTAATTTTTTTACCGGTTTTAGAAAAAATGAAATATTGTACAGTAGGAACAGTCATAATTAAAGATAGGTCGTACTCTCGTTCAAGGCGTTCTTGCACAATTTCAAGATGTAATAAACCGAGGAATCCGCAACGAAATCCCAGACCCAGGGCAGCTGAGGAATCTTTTTCATAAACGAGGGCTGCATCATTTAGTTTGTATTTTTCCAAAGCAATAATCAAATCTTCATAATCTTCGGTTGAGACAGGGTAAATAGAGGAAAAAACAACAGGTTTTACTTCCCGAAATCCAGGAAGGGTATTTTCAACAGGATGTCTAGCCAGAGTAATGGTATCTCCTATCCGAGCGTCACTAACTGTCTTTACTCCTGCGATAATGTATCCAACTTCGCCGGAGCTGAGAGATGGGCATTTTATTCTTTTTAATCGAAAATAACCGACCTCTTCCGCAGTATATCTGGCATTGTTGGACATCAATTTTATTTCATCTCCGGCCTTTACCTGTCCGTTGAAGATCCTGCTGAAAATTATTGTTCCACGAAAAGAATCATACTGTGCATCAAATATTAAAGCGGAGAGTGGATTATGGTCATCCCCTTTGGGAGAGGGGAGTCGATTTACAATAGCTTCCAGTATTTCACTGATGCCGATGCCCTCTTTAGCAGAGCAAAGAATTGTTTCATCCGGGTCAAGGCCAAGTTCTGAATCAATTTGATTCAGGACCCGGTCAATATCGGCTGAAGGAAGATCAATTTTATTAATAATGGGAATAATGGCCAAATCATGTTCCATGGCCAAATAAAGATTGGCAATTGTTTGAGCCTCTACCCCTTGGGAGGCGTCAACTAAAAGCAGCACTCCCTCGCAGGCGGCTAAAGCTCGAGAAACTTCATAACTAAAATCTACATGGCCTGGTGTGTCAATAAGATTTAATTCATATTCTTTATTATTTTGAGCTTTATAGGGAAGGCGAATAGCCTGGCTTTTAATGGTAATCCCTCTTTCTCTCTCAAGATCCATAGTATCAAGGATTTGATCTTTAAATAATCGAGGATCAATGACTCCCGTACGCTCTATGAGTCGATCTGCCAGGGTGGATTTTCCGTGATCTATGTGGGCGATAATACCGAAGTTTCTGATGTTCACCATTTATTTTTTTTAAATACCTTTTCAAAAAATTATGAATAAGACCTTGGCGTAAAAAATAAAAAAGGAAAAATTTTAACTATTTTATAAGGTACTTTTTTGTTATACATATCCTGGTTTTTTTTCCTTTTTCTTTTTACGAGACCATAATGATTGAGATTGCTTATGATAACTTATTTTCCACAAAGAATCAATTTCCTTCGTTTCCTTCGAGGATTTGAAGACACTTCTACTATCCCCTTTTTTATTATCATATTTTCGGCTTTTTTATCAGCTGAAAGTAAAGATTAATAAGGGGAAGAGAAAAGGGGCTGTCTTCTTGGCAGTAAATATTTATTGTCGTTTTACTAATACTCTTTGGCCTGGATAAAGGAGGCTCTCTTTATTTAAACCATTTAAACTTAAAAATTCAGTTAATCTCATATTATAGTTTTTAGCAATAGCAAAAGGACAGTCTCCCTTGATGACGTTATAAATTTTAAATCGCACAGACGGGGAGGCAGTCGAAAGATTTGTTTGGCTTTGTTTTAGGGGTATTCGGATTTTTTTTCCAGCTCGTATACGATTGGCCCTAGTTATATTATTGGCTCTCATAATGGAGGCCACAGAAGTTTTATATTTTGCAGCAAGATGAGATAATGTTTCCCCTTTTTTAATACGCACAGTGACATAATCAGATTTAGGTGGAGACCATTCAGGGATTGAAGCGATACAATTTAAAGCTTTTGTACCCATACTTAAAGGAATTTTTAATGAATATTCATAATTTGGTGTAATCTGATATCGGAGTTCAGGGTTTAAACCGGTTAACTCCTTTTCCTTTATCCCTAATTTTTCAGCTAAAGTTTTTAACTGTATTTGTTTAGTAACAGAAATTTCTTCATATTGTAAGGGCGGCGAAACGTCGTCTAAGGCGATGTTGTATTTATCCGGGTTTTCGGTTATGTGTATTGCTGCCAGAAAGCGAGGAACATATCGGGCTGTCTCTGTAGGGAGCCTCTCATAAAGGTCCCAGAAATTATCCAGATAGTTCAGATGTTGCTTACGTATTACTCTTAAAACTTTGCCCTCGCCACAATTATAAGCAGCCAGAGCAGTTGTCCAATCACCGAATATTTTATGCAACTGAGTTAAGTATTCAATTGCTGCTTTAGTTGCCTTTTCAGGGTCCATTCTTTCATCTATCCATTTATCTCTTTTTAACCCGAATTTATATCCTGTTGAGGGGATAAACTGCCATAATCCTAAAGCTCTGGCCCGGGAAAGAGCTTTAACTTTGAATCTACTTTCTACGAGTGGTAACCAGGAAAGTTTATCAGGGAGACCGGCTTCTTGTAATTTTTTTAAAATCATTGGGCGATACAAGCCTGCTCTCTTTAATGCCTGAAGAAAATATTTTTGTTCTCCCTGAAGAAAATAGTTGATTTCCGTTTTTACATGTTCATTCAAGACCATAGGGATTTCATTGTGATTTCCATTAATAATATTTTGCCGAGAGGCGTAGATTTCTACTATACGCTTGGAAACAAGAAATCTAAGGTCGTCCTTTTGCTGGAGAAGGTCAACAACATCATCGGGATTTACCACCACCAAAAATTCATATGCCCGATCAAGATATTCAATTGCCGCATCCGGCCTGCCCTCTTCCCATTCTTTTTGGGCTTCTTGGCAAAGTTGTAAGGCGGCATCCAAGTTTTCTTGTCGCTGATCCGGTTGAAATTTATTTTCTTGAAATAAAGAATTTGTTTCAGGTCCCTTTTCTTTATCTTCCCGGGGAATAGTAGAAGAATAAATATCGCTTTCCAGGGGAGAATCATTTTGAACTTCAATTATTGTATTTGGGTCTATTAATAATAAACTATCCTGTTTAGAGGGTTGTTTTATATTATTGTAAGATATATCATTGGCCTCAGGGAGGAGATATTCTTGATTTTCCAAAGAATTTTCAGAAAAGTGAGTGCTTACTTTTTCCGCATTATTAGTAGGGTTTTTATTATCTTTGGTGGTTGATTCAAAAAAAGGTTCTTTTGAATTAGAAAAAGGAGTTTCTTGGTGGAAATGAAATAGACGGGAACATCCGGATAAAAGCAAGATAAGTGAGATGAGAAAAAATGCCTTTGAATTGAAGTTTTTCATTTTCATCGATTAATCCTTTTCAGTGTGAAGAAATTTTTTAAAATAAAATAAAAATTTTTAAATATTGCAGAATACTATATATTCCAGAAGCCGAATATTTATGATAAATCATTTTTATAGAAGAATCAATTTTTTAAGAAAATTTTATCAGACTTTTAAGTAACAATTATGGAAAAACTTGTTGAAATTTTGATGATTACAATATGTGGTAATTTGTTTTTCCCACAATTAATTATCGACATTCTTTTTATACCTTCACCCTAAAATAATTATTCAGCCTCATTATAGACAATAGATTTTTATTTATAGTGGCATTTGTTTTGCGTATTATACTAGAAAAATATAGATCCGAAGAATAAACCAAATAATTTTTTAAAAAGCCAAGGGGGAGGAAGATATTACAAAATCAGCTAAATCAATCATGTGTTATTCATTAAATCTATGTCAGAAGGGAGTAAAGTTTATGAATTTGGCCGAAAGGTGTGAAAAAGTTTTCTCATTTGTTACTTTTATTATCATATTACTTGTATGGGCAATGCCCTCTAATGCTTATTATGGATTGCCCGGTCAGAGTCAGTATGGGTATCCGCAGCAGTATGGTCAGTATGGACAGCAGCAGCAGCAATACGGGAATCCACAATCGTGGCTGTATGGAGGGCAGTCTGCGTATCAGCAACAGCAGTACGGGTATCCTCAGCAGTATGGACAGCAGCAGCATTATCGGAATCAGCATCAGAACCAGCA
>JAUWIR010000536.1 GCA_030605265.1 Pseudomonadota bacterium
AAAAAAATGATACCCATTGTGATGCTCAAGGAAATAAAAAAATATTACAGCAATGGTGAAAATATCGTCAAGGCAGCTGATGGAATTACTTTAGAGATTGATAAAGGGGAATTTACGGTTATTGCAGGCCCTTCAGGGAGCGGAAAAACCACCCTGCTTAATGTCATCGGGGGCTTGGATCGCCCTGACTCAGGAGAAATCTGGGTTGATGGAGAAAATTTAACAAAAAAAGGCCAAAAGGCTTTATCAAAAATACGACGGAAAAAAATCGGCTTTATCTTTCAAGCCTATAATCTTGTGCCGGTTTTAACAGCAGCAGAAAACGCCGAGTTTGTTCTCATGCTTCAAGGCATACCCACCAAAGAAAGAAGACCAAAGGTAGTTTCCCTCCTTCAGGAAATGGGCCTTTCAGGTTTAGAGCACAGAAGACCCGGGCAGATGAGTGGAGGGCAACAACAGCGCGTGGCCGTAGCCAGGGCCATGGTAGCGGAGCCGGCCATAATTCTGGCTGATGAGCCAACTGCTAATCTTGATTCAGAAACCAGTGTCAACCTGCTCAACCTGATGCGAAAATTCAATGAAGCCAAAGGGATCACCTTTCTTTTCAGCAGCCATGATGATCGAGTGATCCATCTAGCTAAAAGAGTAATCCACCTTCGGGATGGAAAGATTGAATCAGATGAGAGTTAATGTTTCTCTCGAATTGAATAGCTGGAAGATGAGAAGTTGTACAACTATTGAAACATTAAATCTAACAATCAGTGACAATTTTTGTCAAAAGTAACTCTCTTGTTGTTTTTCAAAATATCAATGTAATTACAATATATTAGGTTTTTCAAAGTGTTAATGACAAATATTGTCATTAACATCTTTTTGTGATGAGAATATTTTTTTATTCTATAGTATTTTAGTTTAAATAATATAAAATACTATCTAAAAATGAATTGGCATAATTATTGATAATTTAAAAAGATTGAATATTATGAAAGATAGACCCAAAATATTAAGGTTATAAGGGATTTCCTTTAAGCTAAATCATACGAACATTAATGAAAGGAATCCCCAAAATGATGGCAGAAACTATTTCAATTAATTTTACTACTATAATTTCTCTTTACTCTCTGGCAGCTTTTATAATCGCAATAACATATTATATTGAGAAATTTTTCATCCACAAGATCAAATTATATAAGGGAACGGAAAAAAAAGTATAAGAAAAAAAAACAGTGTTAATTGACTAACCTTTTTTGTAAATTCCCTGGTCAAAGCTGTTTTCTCAACTTTTCTGCAGGTCCTAGAAAAATTACTCTACATACAAAACATATGGTTGAGGCTCCATCAACATAGTTTAAGTGTGATATTCGTGAATTAAATAAAAGAAGAATTTTTTTAAAACAAGGTTAATAATGACCAGGTTGGCCTACATTTCAAAAATGTAAATTTCTTTTTTTTGTATTACAAAAAAGTTATGGAAGAAAGAAAAAATCCTCTCTTTCGTGATGGTTTTCTTTAAAAGAATACAATTTTTCAAACAAATAATTCAATCGGTCTTCGACCAAATTCGATGGCATCAGGTTTGCTCCAATACTTATAAAAATGCTATTTTATAAACTGAATTTTCTTAATTTGAATAGGGAGAAGTATATTACATAATTGTAATACGTTTCTGTCATCACATTACAAAAATGAAAATAAAAGAGAAGGGGAAATAATTTTCTCTTGTGATTTTTTTATTAATCTTGAGTTATTTTTTTTAAAATTCTACTATACTAAGAGATAAAATATTTTTCCTATTGGGCATCTCTTATGCTTAGCTTACTACAATAAAAACCTCTTAACTTACTATATAGCTGTGCAAAGGAGATAAAACACATGGAAAAAATCAGTATTGCTCGAAGGCGTTGGGAAAAACAAAAAATCCCTTTTTCTTTTTCATCTGACAAAAAAGTTTACCCCTCCAAAATAAATACCTCTGGTTTAAACACTGGTTTAAACAGCCAAATTTTTCCAATTAATAATTTATTCCAAGCCGGAGAGAAACAATTTATCGTAGAAATTGTCTCTGGTTTAGAAAATCCTGTCAAAATGACGGTAACTATAAAGCAAAATAGTTCGAATCATCAAGAGAGCAAATTTTTTTCAGTTAGTGAAGCTGCTCAAATTTATAAGGTTTCTAAAAATACTATTTATCGTCAACTCCGCCAAGGTACTCTTAAGGGCCTGAAAATAGGTCGCAGTTGGAGAATACAGATAAATTCCTAGGCATTGATAAGGAGGATTATTGGTATGTATTACGAATACTGGGAAATGCAAAAGGCTCCTTTTGATAATGTACCTGATCCTAACCTCTATTGGGAAGAGAACAAATCATTAGAAGATGCCGTCTCTGAAATTTTATTTGCTATTGAAGAGGGAAATGATTGTTTAGCTGTCATGGTTGGAGATATAGGGACTGGTAAAACTTTAGGTTTGCGGATTATTTTAAATGAACTCAATCCTGAAAAATATCGTGTTGCTTTTGTAACCAACCCTAATCTCTCCACAATGCAATTGATGCGTGAAATCATTGGTCAATTAAAGAATAAAAAGATTAATACTCGATATAAAGACCAATTAATGGAAGAATTTAATGAGATTCTTTTTGAATACTCTAATAAGGGCCAAAAGGTAGTAATATTTATTGATGAAGCTAATGCCATGTCTACTTCTAATCTCCATGATTTAAGACTCTTGACCAATCTGCAAGATGATCAGGGGAATCTGGTTATTTTTGTACTGGCCGGCCAAAAGGAATTAGGGAAACGTTTGGAATCCAAAGCATTGGAAAATCTTTATCAAAGGGTTGGTGTATATTGTCGAATCAATGGTTTAAATGGGCCAAAAGCAGTACAAGAATATATAACTTATCGTATCAAGGTTTGCGGCGGCCAACCGGAAATATTTACTGAAGATGCCTATACAGCTATTTGGAATTATTCTCATCAAGGGGTCCCCCGTTTGATTAACAAAATAGCCAAACTTTGCCTAAAAGCGGGGGAAACAAATCAGCTGAAAAAAATTGGTGCTAATATAGTTCATGATGTTGCCTCAATGTTTGAACCAACGAAATCCTCCTTGAATCCAATTGAAAAAAATAATGAGCCGCCAAACAATGTTCCGGCCAAAATGAATGAACCGGTAAAATATGGATAAGCCGGCCAGGATTGATGAGCCGGTAAAGATGGATGGGCTTGCAGGGCTGGATAAATCAGTAAAGGTGGGAGAAATAAATCATTCGCTGAATTCTGAAAATGGATCAACCAATTTGAATTCAGGAGAAAAGAATATTACTTTAAATACTAAAATGAAAGATCTAATTCAAGGACTTCCGGGTAATCTTCGCAGTGAATTACAAACAATGGAGGACAAGAAATTAAAGGAATTAGCTGGTAAAATGGCCGTACAATATATCCAAAACGTTCAAGCAAAAAGTTTAAATTCGGACCCTGTAATTCTCTGGGATACTATCAAAGGCCAAATATTCTCTGTTCTTAAATCCTTCCGGCAGCTAAAAGAATGCCATTGCGTTTTTTAAAAGAGC
>JAUWIR010000353.1 GCA_030605265.1 Pseudomonadota bacterium
AAAAATAATTAATTATTTGCACTTTTTATGTAAATATAATAGTATTGTATACAACCATCTATTAAGTTGTTTCAATTTCGAGACAAAAATACATTTCAAATAAAATTTTTATATTTCAGGAACAACATTCTTACCATCAAATAGAGGTATAGATAATGATGAAATCAGACAGAAATTCCCGCAAGATACCCTATATTTATAAAAAAATTTTGTTGTCAGGAATACTAAGCGCCATATTACTGGGATTAATAACTATTCGGGTGGCCGCACAACCGAAACTCTTCTCGGATTTGCCGCCGGAAGAGATGGTTGAGCTTGGTCCTCTCAATGAATCTTTAGCGCTCCGTCGCCGACTTAGTAAGATTTATCCCGAGGTACTTGACGAAATAGTGAAAAACAACACCGAACAGCTTTACCTTAATTTGTTTGATGATATTACTTTCACGGCTATCTTGGATTATGTTGAGATTGATCAAAAATTTGGTTATGCCTGGATTGGGTATCTTGATAATGTGAAAGGAAGTAAAGTAACTATAGTGATAAAAGAAAATAGCTTATCAGGCTCAATCATTTCCCCAAAGATGCACTTCCAGGTAAGGCCTGTTGAAAACATTATACATGAAATTCGCGAAATAGACGCTGTCTTACTCGCCGATACCGTTAACACATGCAGCAGTAATGCAGATATTATATCCAAGGATTGTTCCAACTATTTAAACCCTTTGGAACAGGAGGTCATTACCCTTACAAATCAGGAACGAGTACTGATTAACTTACACCAGTATGAATGCAACGATCTCTTAACGAATGCTGCCCGCAATCATTCTATGGACATGGCTGTTAATTATAATTTTAGCCATACTGGTTCCGATGGAAGCTCGTCCTCTGATCGAATAACAGAGGCCGGATATATCTGGAATTATTGTGCTGAAAACATTGCTGCTGGTTATACCACAGCCCAGGCTGTGCACAATGGCTGGATGAACAGTTCCGAGCATAGGGCAAATATCCTTAACGAAAGTCTCTGTGACATTGGAGTGGGGTATTATTATAATAGTTCTTATGGAAGATACTGGACTCAGGATTTTGGACGTCTTCAAGGCGTCTATAACTGTGCTGTGGAAATTAATTATTTTAAGGTTTTAACACAAGGGAAAAATCTTATACTTACATGGGCCACTAACGAGGAAAAGAATTTAGCCGGCTGGAATTTATACCGAAGTGACCATCCTGTAAGGGGTTTTGAAAAGATTAATGAGAGAATTATTCCGGGAACGAATGCTCCATCCAATTACAAATATGTGGATGTTACCTCAAAAGAGAGGGAAAAGGATTATTTTTACAAGCTGGAATATATTGAGCTGGATGGAAAAACAAAAATGTGCAACCTGTACAATTAACTATCTATTTTTAGACAGGATAACAGGATTGACAAGATAATTTTTAATCCTATCTATCATTTACAATAATTCCTTGACTTTACGCTCGATCTCAATTTTATTTACTCCAAAATTAATATCCGGCCCACTGGTTTTCCGTTGCCACAAGATAATTAACTAATTGTACTATTCCCATATAACCTCCTTCAAGTTTAAATCTTTTTGATTCCCTGGCTTTAATTCATGTTTATCCCGTTATCCTGTTATCCTGTCAAATATTTTTTCATTTTCCTTTCCCTTTTTCATTTTTCATTTTTTCAAAAACATATCACCTTTGCTTTCTTGACAAATGCATACCATGATAATAATATCGTACGACAAACTCATCGTGCGATAAATCCGTCGTACGACATTATTATCATACGACAGATTTATCGTCTATTGTTATGCTTTATAGTTCAGTATGTAATTCAAATAGTTAACAGATAAATGAGCGAACCTTTTTCCCCAATATTTTTTAATCCTCAAAATTGTTCTCTGCCCTTTTTAGAGCAAAGTTTGACGTTGTCAGAAGAGGGCCAGGCAAAAAAAATTTTTGATCATTTCAAAGAAAATATTGAAAAGCCTCTCTCTCAACATACTCTTATCCTTGGTCCTCCCGGCACAGGGAAAAGCCACCTGGTCTGTTTTCTACAAAAAAAAATTAAGGAAAATTATCCATCCATACAAATCTTTCAAATTGATGGGGAAAAAAGCGGCATCACTAATCTTAAAGATTTTGTGCACACTTTATTAAGTAAAGAAAGGTTGCTTAGCCATGGGGACTTCAATGACATCCCAAAGAACGAGGCTATATCCGAGTGGGCAATTAAAGTGTTCCGGAATACTTTTCCCCAAAAAAAAATAGTTATTATCATTGAAAATATATCAGAGTTACTTCAGTCATTTGAAAAATCGAATATTACTTCGCTAATCACCTTCTTCCAAGATTACCCTGAAGGGTTATCAGTACTGGCTACTTCAAGGCCCTCTTTTCAATTGGATCAGAACTTTCAAAATCTTTTTAAGATTTTTTCTTTATCCACACTAAACCGGAAGGGATCCTTTGAATATCTTCTTTCTTTAGCTAAGCTCAAAAAAGATAAAGAGCTTTTTACTGCCTTAAAGGAAAAAAAATTTAAACCTCACCTTCAAACCATTTATGATCTCACCTCGGGGAATCAGCGCTTATTAACCATATTGAGTGATTATCTTTCTTTAGATGCTTTCCATAATTTAGCCCTCCCCTTCATTTCCATGATTGATCGAGTACTGTTTCTCTTTTATCAGAGGCAATTCGACCGACTTTCCCCACAGCAAAATAAACTTCTCAAAGCAATCGCTCACCATGGGGGAAAAGCCTTAACTGTGAATGAAATTGCTCTTTTTACTAATCTCCCCTCTACCACCGTATCACGACAGTTATATGATTTGCTGCAACAGGGACTGGTTTCAAGAAATCAGGTGGGGCGGGAATCCTTCTACGAAATCAATGAACCCCTGGCTCGTTTTATCATAAACATGAAAGAAGGACATGGTCTTGAGGACTTTACTTCAACTATTCAATTTCTAAAATATTGGCATTTTTTTCAAGAATTCAGCCAGGAAGAGGAAAAATTTGACTTTACCCTCACCTATCAACACATTTTTCCGGAAGAGGAATTATTTCAAGAAGGGTTGTTGATAAAAGAGGAAGTTTTGCCGGCCTTATTACAAAGATTAGAAGCAAAGGAATTACTTCAAAAGGGCCTTGAATTTCTCAAAAAAAAGAATTTTCTACTTGCTTATGAAGAATTTAAAAAAATAGCGGCCCAACATTCTTCTGATGTGACTGTTTGGATTGCCCTTGCTGTAACATTACAGGTTTCTGAAAAAACAGAAAAAAGTCTTGCTGCTTACGATCAACTGTTAAATAGGTTTGGAGGGAGCAATGCTCCGGATGTTCAAGAGATGATTGCCGAAACCCTTGTCAATAAGGGGAATCTCCTTCATAAACTCAAACGCCCTGAGGAAGCAATAGGTATCTATGACCAGATATTAAATCACTTCAGCGAAAATCAATCTCTACAAATACAAAGACAAATTCTCGAAACCCTCTTCAATAAAGGCAAACTCTTAGAACAAAAAAAGCATTATGAGGAAGCTGTCAAGGTCTTCAATTTGATACTTCAAAAAGTTAACCATAACCAGCAGGTGGAAGAACAGAATATCACGTTCCAAGCTCTCCTCCAAAAGGGAAGAATATTTAGGAAACTTCATAATTATGATATGGCCTTGGATGCACTTGATGCGCTTGAAGAATTAACAAAAGGGTATCAAAAAAACAGTGATTTTGGATCACAAAAACTAAATGCTCAAGCTCTTATACTGAGGGCTGATATTTATAGGGAGTTTGGCCGTCCTGAAAAAGCCATAATTTTCTATCAAAAAATAATAGATCTGTTCCGGGGAAAAATCACTGAGCCGCAAATATGCTATTTAACGACCAAAGCCCTCTTTTGCCAAGGCCAAATTTTTTCACTCCTTAACCAAAAAGAAAAAGCCTTAAACAGCTTCGAGCAGGCTGTTGAATACTTATCTGAGTGCACTGATTCAAATGGGCAAAATTTATTATGTAAAGCCTTAAGGGAAAAAGTAAAAATCCTTATCTCCATGGGAGAATACCAAAAATCCCTTGATATATTTGATACTCTTTTGCGCATGGACCTAAATGATCAAGAAGCCCTTAAGGGAAAAATATTCTCTCTTCTTCAACTTAAAAAAGAAAAGGAGGCCCTGGATTATCTTGAAAAACTCCTGTCTATTATCCCATCACCTCATGAAACACGTATTATAATAGCTCAATATTTAATAACTCATTACTTTCAGGATGAAGAAAAATTAAACCAAATTATTTCCTCCTTCAAAACCGACCATAATTCTCTTGCTGCAGGATTAATTGGTTTGTTGGTAAAAGTCATACTACAGCAACAGAAACCAGGGGATATTAAGGCTTTAAAGACTTCTTTTGAGCAACTGCCTGATGCAAAATTTACCCTCGATATAATTGAGAAGATAGTGAATTACCTTAATGGAGAAACAAGGGCATTATTGCGTATTCCAAAAGAAATTCGACAATTAATACCTAAATCCGAATGAAATCTTTTCGTAAGCCCTCAAGGTTTAGAGTTCAACGTTCAGAGTTCACCCTTCAAGGGTTCAGGATTCAGAGTTTGACCGAAAAAGATAACCCTGAACATATGAACAGTGAACCTATAAACGGTTATACCTTTTCATTGCTTTTCATTTAGCAGTGGTAAATAATAAGAGAGTAAGAGATAATAATTATTATATTTTTTACCTTATTATTCGGATGATCATGATTAAGCCAATATATTTACAAACATATAAAAGCGGCCAATTACAAAACCGGGTTGATAAAGCCTGGGACCTATTAAAAAAATGCACCCTTTGTCCCAGGAACTGTCGAATTAACCGGCTAAACAATGAACAAGGCTTTTGTAAAACCGGAAAGCTACCCATAATTTCCAGCCATGGCCCCCATTTTGGAGAAGAAGCCCCTCTTGTGGGCAGGGGTGGTTCAGGGACCATTTTTTTTTCTTATTGCAATCTCAGTTGTGTATTTTGCCAAAATTGGGCCACAAGCCATCTGGGGGAAGGAAAAGAGTACTCTATCGACAAGAAATATTATGCACTTTTTGGCTAATCAAGTATCGCCAAATACTTATGTTAATATTATGGACCAATACCATACTTGCGGTGAGGCATATAACTTTCCCCCCCTTCATCGGAGGATTACCCCTGAAGAATACCGGCAGGCCCTTAAGGAGGCCAAAGAAAAAAGATTAAGGATAATGTATTTGTATTCATAAAATTTATACCTTGTGAAATTATAAAAAATCCTCTCCTGTCTACAAAATCTTTATAAATCCAGCAATTCTCACTTTGACATGATTTGGATCAAAGTA
>JAUWIR010000116.1 GCA_030605265.1 Pseudomonadota bacterium
ATTCCGAAGGGCTCATTTCTGCTGGGAATGCATACACAGTCTGAGGCCTTGTATAGATCGGTTAATTCTTTCCCTGAGCGGTAGCCTAGAAATCTGGTGCTATGGGCAATTTTCAATTGATGAGCTCGGTTTTCAAGGCTTGATTTAAGGTCCCCATCTCCAACAAAAATGAATTTTGCTGCAGGGTAATAGGATAAGATATAAGGAATAGCCTCTATAAGTAAGTCGGGGGCTTTTTGAGCGGTCATTCTGCCAACAAAAAGGACTGTCGGATCAAGAGGCCCAATTTCATAACGTTTTTTAACTTCTCCCGGCTCCACCAATCCATCAAAGTTGTGTACATTAATTCCATTATAGACAACGGATACTTTATGGTTAGGAGTATTATACATCCACATCACTTCTTTTTTTAATTGATTGGAGACAGTGATAACCTGGTCAGCGTGCTGAATGGCTGCTCGTTCATGGGTTCGAATAATCTCGGATTGACCGTTCCAAAAATTGTTGCCACATCTTCCATACTCGGTTGAATGTATGGTAAAAATTGCTTTTTTACCAATCCCTTTTCCTTCTTTTAACCAGATCATACAATTTGAAACTAACCAATCATGGGCATGAATTATATCAAAATGACCTATGTGGTTTTCCGTTTGAAGAAAATGATGAACAAAAGACTTGCACATGTTTTGGATTTCTTCGATAAAATTTGCATTTAAAGAAAATGGACAGCGGTGGTAATGGACTCCGTGAATTTTTTCATAAATGGCCTGATCTTGGCCCATGCGGGTAAAAATGTGGACTTCGTGGTTTTTCCTCTCTAAAGCGGCCCCCAATTCAGTCACGTGGTTTCCTACTCCACCGACAGCTATTGAATGAAGCGTCTCCCAAGAAAAAAGAGCAATTTTCATATATTTAATCCCCCCTGAACCTAGGATTTTTAATTGATATCATTTTATAAACTTTTTCATCTTAGTGATTAATGATAAAAAAGTCAATAGTGAAATGTAAATAGTTCTAAAAAAGAAATTCCCTTTGAACTCCTTTTCATTATTTCTCTTTGACAAAAAACGGAAAATGATTTATTATTTTAATCCTCAATTAATTAACAACAATCTTCCTTATAATTTTAATTTATTTAATACTAAAAAAATTTTTTGCTTATTTAATTACTAATCGGCAACATTATAATCTCCATATCAATTTTGTTGATAGATTTTGATATTTATTCTTAAATTATTTTTTTGTTTTAAATTGAATTTAAAGTGTAAGGATTATTTATTGTAAGGGTTGTTTTAGCAAATAAGAGTTACAAAAGTATGAGAATTATCAAATATTTTATTAACAATTTTATTAGACATAGTAAAAAGTTTTTAGAAGGATTGCCAAGAATATATTGGGGGAAATATCCGGCAACCGAGCACCATTCAGGTATTGTCATTTTTCCTTATAACCTGAATCTTTTGCGTTGTGGTTTGGTGGGATTAGTGGAATTTAAGAAAAGAGACCGCGGAATATGCTTAGATATTGTGAAGCAAATTCATGATTTATTCTTTGTGCTTAAAGAGAAAGAGGAGGATGAGCATCAATATTCTTCACAATGGATACGGGAGAGAAGTGAAGTTATAAAAGAGCTGGAACAGATTACTGGGGACCTCAAGCAAAGAGCGGTATTTTATGATATTTTTATTGATAAACAAAAACAACAGACCCTGTCAGAGCAAAGTCAAGATTTACTTAATCTCATTGAGGTTGAGGAAAAAAGAATGGAAAAACAGGGTGTGCATATCCCTTCAAGTCTTTTGGAGGTACTCAATAAGGAGTTAATTACCCTCAAAGATGTTGTCTGGAGAATACAAAATGAATGTTTAAAGAATATTCAGAAGGTAGAGAATTTAATTAGTTTGAAGAAGTCTTCATCTCTATCAACTCAATTAGTTAAGGAATTTCAAAAAATAAATATTATCTTAAATAACTTGGATCGTCTTGAAGTGCGTGGGCGCGATTCTGCCGGAGTTTCCATTATGGTTTCATTCCCTGACTCGGAGAGTTTTGAAAATTTTTTCCAGCAGGTCAAGGAGGAGGGCTACAGAGCAGAATTTGAAGAGCGCCAACAGATTGAAAATTTATTGAATAAAACTATTTTTTACCATATCCGGACTATTACTTTCACTTATAAGGTTTCAGCAGAAATTGGCAAATTGGGTGATAATATTGCGGCTTTAAGGCAAATAATACGTCAAGATCATATCCTGCCAATAGCTTTGCAGGGTAGTAGAATTTACTCCAGCATGATCGCCCATACACGCTGGGCCTCTGTGGGGATGATAAGCGAAGAAAATTGTCATCCGGTCAACAACGAATATCGTATTGCAGACAAGCTTTTTCCTCAAAACAGCTATGCCGTTAAAAACAGTACAAGCCAAGAAGAGGTAGTATCAAACTGTTTTGCGCCCCACTACCACTCCTCAATAGGAATAATACAGGTTGCTCTTAATGGTGATATTGATAATTATTCGGAATTAAAAGCAACTTGGGAAAAAGAAAATGGCGGGAGCATAAATGAACAGATTACAACGGATACGAAAATTATTCCCTTGCAGGTTGAATTTTATTTGCGTCAGGGATTCGATGTAAGTGAATCTTTTCGAAAGGCTGTGAATGATTTTGAAGGCTCTCAAGCAATTGCTCTGCACAGTAATCTTGAGCCTGACCGCGTTTTTCTTGCCTTGCGGGGAAGCGGGCAAACTATCTTTATAGGTATTGGATCGGAAGGATATCTTTTAGCCTCTGAGATTTATGGTTTTGTGGAGCAAACATCAAGATTCGTTAAAATGAATGGAGAAAAAGAGAGAGTCCCGGGGGATACTAAAACTCAGGGGCAGATCTTTATTCTTGATGGAAATTCCTCCGGTGAAACCGCCGGTATAATTGCTATGAGTTACGATGGCCACCCTCTTAATTTGTCAAGTAAAGATATACAATCAACAGAAATAACTACCAGAGATATTGATCGTCGTGGATATCCTCATTTTTTTCTTAAAGAAATTTTAGAATCATCTCTATCAGTGAAAAAAACAATTTTTGGAAAAGTAGATTTAATTAATGCTAAAAATTCTAAGCCCCAAAAAGTAGTCTTTAATATGGGGACGGAAATTATTCCCCGGCAGTTAGAGCAGGCTTTGATTAAAAGGAAAATTAAAAATATTTACATGGTAGGGCAGGGGACTGCAGGCATTGCCGCAGAAGGTATAGCCATGCTATTTAAGGAATATTTAAAGAATTCCGGTATTCAAATAGCCGAGCAAAAAGCCTCGGAGTTGAGTGGATTTTCTTTAGATGTAAACAGAGATGATACTTTGGTGATTGCTGTTACTCAATCAGGGACTACTACTGATACGAATAAGGCGGTTGATATGGCCCGTAGCGCCGGCGCTTATACGATTGCTATTGTCAATAGACGGGATTCTGATATTACCTATAAAGTTCATGGAGTATTTTATACAAGTGATGGTCGTGATATTGAAATGTCGGTAGCTTCTACCAAAGCATTTTATTCACAAATAGTGGCAGGATGTCTTTTGGCCTTACGTTTTACTCAAATTATGGGGCTTTGCTCGGAAGAGTATTTAATGCAGGAAATTAAACAGTTAAAAAGGCTCCCTCGTCTGATGGAGCAAACCTTAAAGAAAAATAAGGAAAAAATCGCTGCTTCAGCTCAAAAATGGGCATTTTCCAAATTGCATTGGGCAGTAGTGGGAAGTGGTCCAAATAAGGTGGCTGCAGATGAAATCAGAATAAAACTTAGTGAATTATGCTATAAGACCCTTCCCTCAGATGTCGTAGAGGATCGAAAGCATATTGATCTTTCCGCTGAACCTTTAATAATTGTTTGCGCAGCTGGAAGTCGCGAAATTGTTTTGGGAGATATTATTAAGGATGTAGCCATATTTAAAGCTCATAAAGCCACTACCATCGTTTTTGCTGATGTGGGAGAGGAAAGATTTAACTTTTGTGCTGATTCTCTCATCCACGTGCCAAAAGTAAATGAGCACTTTGCCCCTATTCTTAATACGATTGTGGGACATCTGTGGGGATATTACGCAGCCCTTAGGACTGATGAGGAAGCCAATTTTTTAAAGAGTACGCGTCAGTTATTAAATAAAAAAATAAATAAATTGAACAGTAAAGGGTATAATTCGCTGGAAATAATTTTTAATGTTGATTTTCAGAATCTTGTTAATGAATTTTCATTTATTGTTCACCAAAAAAATAGGCAGGGAGTTTTTAATGCTGCAGTAAAACCAAACACTCTATCGGATTTAACCTTGCTTCTTAAATATGCCGGTGGAAAATTGCCCATAACCGACCTGGAAAAGGACTTTAAAGTAGATCGAGGTGTTAGTAATTGTTTATTTTTATTATCGAAAACATTAGACCAAACAATTAATGAATTATCAAGGCCAATAGATGCCATCAAACATCAAGCGAAAACAGTTACTGTCGGCACAAGTCGCCTGCCGGAGCTGTTTGACGGTCAAATTTTTGATCGTATCAAAGAAATTAATATATCGATAGATAGTATTGCTCCCTTTAATTTATCTACTATAAAAAGATTTCAGCCAATAATCCGGGATGTTACGGGATATACCCTTTATGAAATAGAGCATTTAGATCATTTAGGAAGGCCTACTGAAGGCTCTACAATTAAAATTTTAGCCAAAGAGGGGGTTTCCAAAAACCTAGGCTCTCGTGTTGAAAAAGACCCTCGATTGCGGGGGCGAAAGCGAAGTATTATTACAAACAATACTGTATTCATAGGGTTGGGCAAATCGGATAATGCAAAATTATTAATTATTCCGGCACAAGGAAAAGAAGTTCATCAGAAAAAGTTAGTGCTGTTACATATTGCCTTTGAGGACAATATCCCTTTGCCCTCCAAAATTAATGCTCTTGGGTCTAAATATGAAGATTTAGTGGATGCGTTAGTAGAGTTAGATATTTCATGGCAGGATGATTTTTTAAATGATTTTTCCACCTCCGATCTATTTAGCCTTTCTGAAGATTATTTAATAGAGGCAATTCAATCCAGATTAAATTTCAGTTAAGATAATTGCAGTTAAGATAATTGAAAGATCTATAAAATGAGTGATCCTCTTCAGGGCATATCAAAGCTCCTTCAAAAAGGGGCTTTAATCCACAATCCGTCATCTGTTTATATAGGACAAGAAGTAGATATAAATCGACTTTCCGGCAAGGGTATGGTCATTTATCCGGGCTGTAGGATTATGGGAGAAAAAAGCCTTATTTTAGAAGGAGCAAAGCTGGGTGGGGAGGGGCCGGTTTCCTTGCAAAACTGTCAACTGGGGCCCCATGTTGAGCTTAAAGGAGGGTCCTTCAAAAATTCGGTGTTTCTGGAAAATTCCTCAATGGGCGCTTCTGCGCAAGTAAGAGAAGCGTGTATTTTGGAGGAATCGGCAAGCGGGGCCCATTCGGTAGGACTCAAACAAACCATCCTTTTTCCTTTTGTAACCTTGGGAAGTCTTATTAATTTTTGTGATTGTCTTATGGCTGGGGGTACAAGCAGAAAAAATCATAGTGAAGTGGGAAGCTCCTATATTCATTTTAATTATACGCCTAATCAGGATAAAGCAACACCCTCCTTAATTGGAGATGTTCCTCGAGGAGTTATGCTGGATCAGCGCCCCATTTTCTTAGGAGGGCAGGGTGGGTTAATTGGGCCCTCCAGAATAGGGTTTGGTAATGTTGTTGCTGCAGGAAGTATTCTTCATGAGGACCTCCTGGAGGAAAATCGACTTATCTCCTCTTTTCCTTCCAAAGAGAGAAACAAAGAATTTAATCCGGGTCTTTATCTGAATATAAAAAAAAGAGTTATTAATAATATAATTTATTGTGCTAATCTGGTGGCCTTAAGGCATTGGTATAAGGACATCCGTAGTCAATTTTTTCAATCAAATGTCCTTGGTAAAGAATTATATAAGGCCGCTGTGGAAAAATTAGATCTCGCTCTTGATGAAAGAATGAAACGAATGAAAGAGCTGGTGGAAAATCTTCACAATGCTACTAAAACCTATCATAAAATCCTTCAAAAGGAAACAGTATCATTCACTCAAATGAAAGAGATTATTGAAAATTGGCAAGCCATAGAGGACATTTTTTATAATTCCAAGGATGCTTCAATTACTCTTCCCGGAAAGGAACGGTTTATAGAAAAAATAGCTGAAGAAAAGCGGAAACAAGGGTGCCAATATCTTAAAGTTATTCAGGGGCTCGATAAAAACTGGCGGGAGATGGGGACTGAATGGCTTGAGGCTATTGTTCATGGGATAAAAATAAAAGTATTTCAAAGAATACCTTCATTCCAATGACAAAGGGTGGAATGGGCTTGTTTTAGGAGTTAAAATGGGGAAATTATTCGGTACAGACGGAATAAGAGGAGTGGCCAATAAATATCCAATAACACCGGAGATAGCTTTAAAAATAGGGAAAGCAGCCGCTCATTTATTTAGAGAAAAAGGGGCCTCGAGCATTATCATTGGCAAAGATACCCGGACCTCCGGCCCTATGCTTGAGCATGCTATTATCTCCGGAGTTTGTTCTTGTGGGGTAAATGCAGTTCAAGTAGGCCATTTACCTACACCCGGTGTTGCTTTTCTCACCAGAAACATGCAAGCAGATGCGGGGATAATGATATCCGCTTCTCATAACCCTTATGAAGACAATGGTCTTAAATTATTTTCCGAAAAAGGGTATAAGCTTTCCGATGCAAAGGAGCAGGAAATAGAAGACCTTATCCTCTCGAATGCAGTTGATCATTTACCGAATTCATCAAAAACATTAGGTCAAGTCTATCAATGTAGCGATGCAGTCAGAAGATATGGCGCATTTTTAAAAAGTGCTTTTCCGAGCAGGGATACGCTTGAAGGGAGAAAAATTGTATTAGACTGTGCTAATGGAGCAACTTACAAGGTAGCGCCTGTTGTACTCCGTATGCTTGGAGCTGAAGTCATCCCTTTATTTGATCAACCTGACGGATTAAATATTAATTTGCATTGCGGATCGCAATATCCTCAAATGTTAGCTGGTGAAGTTGTCAAACAACAAGCAGATATTGGATTTGCCTTTGATGGAGACGGGGATCGAGTGATAGCCATAGACGAGAAAGGGACGATCATAACAGGTGATCAGATTATAGCTGTCTGTTCAAAATGGATGAAAAAAGAGGCTCACCTGAAGAATGATTGTGTGGTGAGCACGGTGATGAGTAATATTGGGTTAAGTTTATGTTTGCAGGAAGCAGGCATTAAACAAATTACCTCGAAGGTTGGCGACAGGTATGTTCTTGAGAAGATGCAGGAATTTGATGCATCAATCGGAGGAGAGGATTCCGGGCATGTTATCTTTTTAAATCATCATACAACAGGTGACGGAATTATTACTGCTTTACAAATCCTTGCTGTTATGGTTAAAGAAAACAAATCATTATCTGAACTTGCTCGGATTATGCAAGTTTTTCCTCAAAAACTCATCAATATAGAGGTTAAAGACAAACCCGATCTTTCCAAGGTCCCTGAAATTATGGATGTGATACAAGATACTGAGTCGAAATTAGGCAACAAAGGAAGAGTGCTGGTGAGATATTCCGGTACTCAGCTTTTGTGTCGCGTTATGGTGGAGGGGCCAACACAAGAGGAAACTGAAAAGTATTGCCAAAAAATTGCAGAGGTAGTCATAGAACAATTGAATTGATGGTGTCCTAATTTATTCTGTTTCGCCTTTTTATGTTTTTATTACCATGAAAATTATAATTATTGAGGCTTGTGAAAAATTTAAATTCAGTTGAAAAAAATAATCTTTTATTTATCCTTCTTGCCTTTGTAATACTTTTATTCATTATTGCACTCCCCCAGCCTGCCGGATTATCTATCCATGGACAACGTGCATTGGGTATTTTTGCTCTAGCCCTTATTCTCTGGATTACTAATGCCTTACCTTTATCAGTAACCGGATTATTAGTAATCGCCTTAATTCCTCTTTTGGGAGTTATACAAGCAGAGCAGGCCTATTCTTTTTTTGGCAATTCAGCAGTTTTTTTTATTTTGGGAGCTTTCATCATTGCCACGGCTATGATGAAGTCCGGACTGAGCAAGCGCATGGCTTTGTTTATTTTGAGCCGGTTTAGTAGAACTCCTCGTACTTTGATTTTGGGTATATTGATCACCTGTAGTTTTTTAGCCCTTATAATGCCGGAGCATGCAGTTGCCGCACTCATGTTTCCCGTGGTAAGCAGTATTGCCTTAAGTTTAGATCTTGAGCCTTTTGACGGGCAATATGGGGCCTGTTTATTTTTAGCTATGTCTTGGGGTTCGGTTATTGGCGGTGTGGGAACTTTATTAGGCGGGGCCCGCACGCCATTGGCATTAGGTCTTTTACAGGAGGCCTTTCAACAATCGATAAGTTTTTGGGGATGGTCGAAGGTTGCTCTTCCACAAGTGGGATTTATGTTAATTATTGTTTATGGAGTGTTAATTTTTTATTTTAGGATAGATGTGAAAGATGTTACTTTAGCTAAAAAGAGGCTAGAGCTTGAATTAGATGAACTCGGGCCAATAACTTTTCAGGAAAAAAAAGTTTTTTTGATTGTGAGCGTAACCATCTTTATTTGGATATTTTTTAATAAATTTTTGGGGTTGGCTTTAGTTTCACTTTTATCTGCAGTGGCCTTATTCATTGCTCGAACTATAACGTGGGACGATGTGGATAATTATGTAAATTGGGGAGTAATATTAATGTATGGAGGGGCCATTGTTCTGGCAAAGGCTGTTGACCAAACTGGTGCGGCTTATTGGATTGCCCAGAGGGTATTGGGGCAATTTCCCTTATCTTCTTTTTGGGTGGTTGCTTTTTTTGCCCTTTTTTCCCTTATGTTAACTGAAGGGATAAGCAATGTAGCTTGTGTAGCTTTAATTCTTCCCATAGGATTCAGTATTGCTCGCAACTATTCTATTAACCCTCTAGCCATGGTTTTTGATATTGCTATTCCTTCAGGACTGGCTTTTATTTTACCTATGGGGACACCCTCAAATGCCATTGCCTATTCTTCCGGCTATTATGAGATTAGAGAAATTCTTAAATCAGGATTAACGCTGCATATATGCGGGTGGCTTTTTTTTCTTCTTCTGATGAAAATATATTGGCCGTTTATAGGAATAGTTTTGTAGAATAACTGAATGAATAAATAAATAGCCTAATAACAAAAAAGGTTTAATTTAGCCAATGAAAAAAACAATTATGGTGGTATTTTCCGCCACTCAGATTTCAGACAAGTTAGCTGATTTTGCTATTGAAACGGCTTTCAATGAGAAGGCCCGTTTGATTGTACTTGATGTGCGAGGAATGAATATGTCTGGTCGGGTTACTCAAATGATGGGAAATGTAGGTTTTTTAGGAAAGAAAATTTTACATGAATTACAGGATGATATAAAGGAAACGAGAGGGGAGTTTATTATCAAAGCATTAGAAAATATAAAGCGAAAAGCCAAGCAGAGAGGAGTAGAAACTGAATTCATTGTAACAAAAGGTCCGCATATAGAAAATATTCTTCGAGTAGCCAAGGAAAAGCGTGTTTCTGCTATTATTGCTCAAAAGAGGATTACTGAAACAGTCAAAGAAGCTCCATTTGAGGTAATATACATTAAAGATGAAATAAGAGAATAAATTAAAAAAACAGGGTCTGGGTTCACTGCTCAGGGTTATCTTTGTTTCATGGATCTTGATCAGAAGATGTTTTAGTTAATTGAACAGA